>NZ_JANSIG010000007.1:0-56834 GCF_047461975.1 Synechococcus sp. R55.3
CTGGTAGTAATCCGTACTGAACATATTATACATTATTTTCAGTATAGTTGAGCTTATTATTGACTAGAGTCATGCTCCCTGGGATCCCTTGAAGGAACCGGCCTCCGCCTCTCCTTCAACTGGGGTCGAAGGACGGTCTTGGCCGCCGGCAAACCAGTTCCGGATGCGATCCCATTCCACCTGATGGTAGCCGTCCACCGCCCAATTGGCCCGCCGCTGCAGCATGTGCAGAGGAAAGAAGGTGGCCAGAGCCAGCACCGGGATCCCTGCCGAACGGGCTGCCTGAATGCCGGAGTAGGTGGCTTCAATGCTCAAACACGCCTGGGCAGGCAATTCCATCCGCTGCAAAAGCAGGCGGTGCAAGTGTCCTGGGGAAAATATTGGGCCTGCATCATCTCCCGTCACTCGATAGGAGCCCACATCGGTCAACCGTATCAGGGCCGGGCAGCATGGCTGGAAGCGCTCTAGAAAAGCGGCCACCTCGGCTGCCGATTGGCCGCACAGCAGGCCGACCTTCAGTTGCAGCCGCTCCAGCGTCTCCAAAGTTTCCCTCAGGCCGGGAATGAGAGGCAATTCCCTCTGCCCCTGCAAAGCCTGTCGGTAGTATAGGGCCTTGCGTTTCAGCAGCTCTTCCAGTTGTTTGGGGCTGAGCACCCGCCCTTGCTCCCCCCACAGAGCCGGCAGGCGCTCTCGATCCGGTCGGCCCAGGTATTGCAGCCGGTAAAGCTCCCGCTGCCCAGGGGATCCCGACTTCGGCCAGCACAGGTTCCAGGGGCGCAGGTTCTCTTCCACCAGCAGTTGGTTGATGGCCTGTAGGTGCAAGTTCTCGTCATCGGCCACCACTCCACTCCAGCTCAAGATCACCCCTTGCAGTCCCATAGGGGGGACATCACCCTCTGCTAACGACCGCAACCCAACTGCCGGATCCCTGCTTCAGATCACAGCAGATGGCTTGTCTATCCATTTTGGACGCGACGCTCGAACTCTTCCCGAGTGGTGTCCACCAATTGCACCGCCTCTGGATAGAGCTGAGGATGGTTTTGCTTCAGCCAACTGAGCACCCGCGCCAGTTGGGCTGCACACAGATCCAAGTCCGCTTGAAAAATAACCGCCGCCGCCATGTGCTGAGCATATTCGGGCGGGTGACCCTGCTGCGCCAGCTCCGCCGTCAAAGCGGCCAAGGCTTGTTGGCGAACTGAGGGCAGTGAACTTTCGGGAGAAGACATAGGCCAAGCCCTTCAAGCGGGAGAGTAGCGGCGCAAGGCCAGCGTGACGTTGTGCCCACCAAACCCAAAGGCATTCACCAAAGCGGCCTCAACAGCCATCTGCCGCCCCTTGTGGGGGACAAAATCCAGCCCTTCGCACTCGGGATCGGGGTTGTCCAAGTTGAGGGTAGGAGGAACCCAGCCGTGGTGGATGGCCAAAGCTGTGGCCACCGTGGCAATGCCGCCCGCTCCCCCCAACAGGTGGCCGGTCATGGACTTGGTGGCGCTGATGGCCAAACGGGGGGCATGTTCGCCGAAGACCGACTTGATGGCCTGGACCTCGGCGATATCCCCTACAGGGGTGCTGGTGGCATGGGCATTGATGTGTTGCACATCCCCAGGCTGAAGCCCGGCATCCTTGAGGGCCAGCCGCATCGCCCGGGCCGCTCCCTCGCCGCCGGGGGCAGGGTTGGTCATGTGGTGGGCATCGCAGGTGAGGCCATAGCCGACTATCTCCGCATAGATCTTGGCCCCGCGGGCGCGGGCATGCTCCAACTCCTCCAGGACCAGGATCCCTGCTCCTTCCCCCATGACAAAGCCGTCCCGATCCCGATCAAAGGGCCTACAGGCTTGCTCCGGGGTGTCGTTGCGGGTGGAAAGGGCCTTCATGGCACTGAACCCCGCCATGGACAAAGGGGTAACCGCCGCTTCCGTGCCACCTGTAATCGCCGCTTGCACCTCTCCCCTCTGGATGAGCCGAAAGGCATCGCCAATGGCGTTGGAGCCAGAGGCACAGGCCGTAACTGTGCAGGAATTGGGGCCTTTGGCGCCAAAATGAATGGCCAGGTGACCTGCAGCCATGTTGGCAATCATCATGGGCACCATGAAGGGGCTACAGCGATCCGGCCCTTTCTGCAGATAGATGGTCTGCTGCTCTTCCAAGACGCGGATGCCGCCGATGCCGGTGCCCAAGATCACCCCCACTTGCTCAGCGTTGAGATCGGTGATGTGAAAGTCGGCGTCCTCCAAGGCTTGCCGGGTGGCCGCCATCGCCAGGTGCACAAAGCGGTCGGTGCGCTTGACATCCTTGCGATCCAAGTAGTCGAGGGGATCAAATCCCTTCACCTCTCCGGCAATACGGCAGTCGTGGCGGGAGGCATCGAAATGGGTAATCGGCCCAATGCCGGAGCGCCCTGCCAGCAAGCTCTGCCAAAACTCGGCAGGAGAGTTGCCGATGGGGGTGACCGCGCCCAGCCCCGTAATCACAACGCGGCGGGTTGGCCTGAGAGCAGTGGCGGGATCCAGAGTAGCCATCGTCCGGTGTTAGCCCAGGGGTATGGAGGCAGATTAGGCAGCTTTCTTCGAGAGGATGTAGTTAACAGCGTCTTGCACGGTGGCGATCCCCTCTGCATCTTCATCGGGGATCTCCAGGTCGAATTCCTCTTCAAAAGCCATGACCAGCTCCACCGTATCGAGGCTATCGGCCCCCAGGTCGTTCTGGAAATTGGCTTCCGGGGTCACTTTGTCATCTTCCACGCCCAGTTGATCGGACACGATCTTGCGAACACGGCTATAAACTTCGTCTGCGCTCATGCTTGGAATCCCAACTCTCGATTCAGCGTGTCTTGGCCGGGCCAACCAGCGGCCAATGAAGCAATCCCTATTGTATCGGACAATGGATCCCCTCTTGTGAGCAGCCTCACCTGCATTGGCTGCTGCGGCCAGAGTATGGAGGTGTGGGGATTGAGCCGCGGCCTTTTCGGTTGCAGGAAAGAAAAGCTAGTATAGTCTACTGCATCTCTACAACTGGATCCTCAAGGAGAACTCGCTTCCATGCCCCGCGCTTACGAAACGATGCTGATTGTGCGTCCTGATGTGTCAGATGAACCCCTCGAACAACTGCTCAGCAGTCAGGAGGCAATCCTGCGAGAGAACGGAGTGAACCACGTGGAGATTACCAATAGGGGCAAGCGTCGCTTTGCCGGGTTTGAGATGAAAAAGTTCAAGGAGGGTCTGTACATCCAGTTCAACTACGAAGCCGAACCCAGTGCGGTGGCTGCCTGGGAGAAAAACCTGCGCATCAACGAGAGTGTGCTGCGCCACATGACCCTCCGCGTCGGCTAGGTTTGACGGGATCCCCGCCTGCGGGCATGATGGAAGTGCGCTGAGCTGCCCCTTGATCCCCGGATGGCTCTGTTATGAACTCGATTGTGTTGATGGGCGAGGTTCTGTCTGAGCCGGAGCTGCGCTACACCCCCGATAACTTGGCTGTTACATCCTTGGTGATCGGCTTTCCCAGCCTGCGCCCGGATGAGCCGCCCTATCGCGTGCGCGTTTCCTCTTTTGGAGAACTGGCCAAAAGGGTGGTGGACACCTGCCATGTGGGCGACCAAATCACAGTGGAAGGCCAACTGCACATAAATGTGGTGGAGCGAGATGGGCGCAAGGAAAAGCTGGCCGAGATCACCGCGCGCCGTGTCCATCAGCTGGGATCCGCTCGCGTCCTCTCTCTGACGGGGATGGGCGAACCGGCGATTGTGGAATCCTCTGAGGGGGATGTGGTTTCCCCACCGGAGCCGGACGATCTCCCGTTCTAACGGTTGCGAGACTTGCCGGGATCCCCCATGTCTCAGGAACTTGCTGCGGGTGAACCTTTGAGATCCCTGCGGGTCATCGGCTACTCGGTGCAGGGGCGTCCCATTCACCTTTGGCAGCTCACCCAAGGGATCCGCTCCTTGCTGCTGCTCGGCGGGGTACACGGGGATGAGGTGGAGGGCTATGCCCTGATCGAGCGCTATGTGGCTTCTGGGAAATGGGGATCCTTGGCCGGGAAGGCGACCTTGTGGGCGATCCCACGCCTGAACCCGGATGGCTGTGCCTTGGGGCAACGGCTCAATGCCAACGGCGTCGATCTCAACCGCAATCTGCCCACCCAAGATTGGATCCCGGCCTCTCTGGAAGCTCGTTATCCGCCCGGATCGGCCCCAGGCTCCGAGCCCGAAACGCAAGTGTTGTTGACGAGTTTGGCCCGGATTCAGCCCCAGTTTATCCTTTCTGCCCACTCCTGCCAGGCGCACCCCTGCGTGAACTACAACGGCCCTGCCCTTGAGCTGGCCCAGGTGATGGCTGCTCGCAACGGCTTGCCCGTCGCCGCCGACATTGGCTACCCTACCCCTGGTTCTCTGGGCACTTGGGCAGGGCAGGAACGGCGGATCCCAACCCTAACGCTGGAAATCCTGCGGGGCACTCCCCTCGATCAAGTCTGGCAAGAGCAGGCCGAGGCGCTGCAGGCGGTGTTGGAGTGGGCAGCCCAAGGCGATGCCTTCTGACCGGTGTCAAGATCTCTGAACTTTCGTTGCCAATCTGCCTAGTTCGTTCAAGATATCTGGGGTTTTCTCGCCCAAATCTTCTACAACACAGATAGGTGGGGCAGAGCAGAGGGGAGCTTGGAGTCGAGGGAAAAGGGGTCAGAGGTCAACCCCGAAGTCACGCTGCTTCTGCCTTGTGCCCCGCTGTTAGCCATCTGGAGGAAGCCAATATGTTCAGCAGGATTTTGGTGGCAGTGGATCGGTCGGAGCTGAGCCAGGGAGTATTTCAAAAGGCCGTCCAAGTGGCCAAGGCCATGCAGGCCCAGATGATGATTCTCCATGTTCTGTCTCAGGAAGAGCCGGGCGCCCCAGAGCCGCCGATGATCCTGGGGGTAGATTACAGCTCCACCATCAGCGCCGAGCTGTGGCAGTCCTACCGGGAGCAATGTGCCATCTTCGAGCAAAACCAGATGGACTACCTGCGCTCGCTGGTGGAGAAAGCGGCTGAGCACGGGATCCGCGCTGAGTACACCCTCAACTACGGCAACCCCGGTCGGGTCATCTGCGATCTGGCCCGCTCTTGGGATGCGGACTTGGTGGTGGTGGGCCGCCGCGGCCACTCCGGCCTGAGCGAGCTGTTTCTGGGCAGCGTTAGCAACTACGTGCTCCACCGCGCTCCCTGCTCGGTGCTGACGATACAAGGGGAAGCCCTGAAAAAAGAAGCCCAAACTGCGGAAGAGAAGACAGCTACCCCTGCTGGCTAAGGCTCTAGGGACTCTAGGGCGAGGGAGTGGGATCTGGTCGCGTGAGCGGGGCAGAGTCCTTGCTCTCCGGCTGGCCCTCCAAGAGGCGATTCACTTCGGTTTCCAGGCTGTTGAAGGTGCTCAGCTCGATCACGGCAATGTCCGGCTGGCGGCTGCTTTGCACGTAGGCCTGCAAGCCAGAGGCGGCCAAGGTCAGGGTTAAGGGATCCTGCTCGGCGTCAGGCTTGGGCTCAAAGGTCAGCCGTAGGTCGGGCTCAGACAACACCCTTTGGGCTTCCGCGTCGGCCTGTTCCACAAACTCCTTGGCGCGGGCAGCATTCAGGCTGGAGAACAGAGAGCCGAGATCCACAGGCTGGCCCGGTCGCTCCGGGTTTTCCCAGCGCAGCTCCAAGGATCCCTTCTCTGAAGGCCGAGGGGTGAGGGTGACCTTTTCCCCTTGGGATTCTAAGGTGACTTGGCCCACTTGGTTGGCGTTGAGGCGGGCAATGCGGTGATCCCGCAGCTCTTCCAAGTCGGAGCGGAGAATATCGGCGGTGGAGGTGAGCAAGGTGGCTACTGCCGGGTGCTCAGAGGTGATGACGTACACCTGGCCATCTTTCTCCGATCCCAAAGCGACGTTCAGGGTTTTGCCGCCCTCCAGCTCCACCGTCAGGCGGGCGGAAGGCTGCTCCAGGCCATAGGGGGCGAGCTCGTCTTTGGTCTCGGCGGGGAACTCCACGGCCTGCAGGCGGGCCAGAGTATTGAGCAAGCGGTTGACGTTGATCTCATCGGCAGGCAGCTCTCTGGGCTGGACAATCTGCCAAGTAAAGTGCTCCGCACCGCTGGCGCGAACGTCTTTCCGCTGCAGGCGAACAACTTCCGGCTCCGCCTCTGCCAACTGCACTTGCAGGGCTTTCACCTCGGCTGTATCAAACTGAAGCAAAGTCTTGTCCCGCAAAGCCAAGAGAGAGGGCAACAGGGATCCCTTCTGGGCACTGCTTAGAAGCACCACCTGTCCCCCTTCGGGCTGGGCGTAGAAGCCGGAGCCGTCGAAGTTGTCGTTGCCGATGGCCAGGCGGTAGGGATCCCCTTCTTTGGGGAAAAGGGCGATTTGGTGTCGCGGCTGATCCAGGCCAAAAGCGGCCAGGTCAGTGACCCCCTCCAGAGTGATTTGGGGGGTGAGGCGGGAGAAGGTGTTGAGCAACTGCTCAATGGGGAAGTCCAGCGCCGCTGACTGAATGGGACTGACGATCCGCCAGTGGGATCCCTCTTCTTCTGGATTGCGCTCCAAAAGGATTTCCAAGTGCTCCGCACCGCTGCCGCGAACGGGTTCCCCCTCTTTCTGTTGGCGGATTTCAATGCGGGCAATGGTATCGGTGGCAAAATGGAACAGCCGCGCTCGCTCCGCCTGTTGCTCCTGGCGCAGTTGCTGGATGTTGTCCAAGAGGAAGTAGCCCAGCAGACAGGCCACCGCCAAACCCAGGAGAATCCAGGTGGTTCGCTTGAACATGCCTGCTTTCCTCCAGCTCTACCGTCTTTGCCACCACAGGGCAGCTCCGGAACCCAGGGCCGCCAAGGGCAAAAGGACCGTTGATCCCAGCACCAGCCAGCGGAAGTTTTGACCGGTCAGGGTGAGACGGCGATCCGTGATGGATTTGGGGCGGATGGAGATCTGCTCCGTTTGCTCAGTCAGCCAGTTGAGGGTGTTCAAGAAGAGATCCCGGTTGCCCTGCTGCCGCAAGTTGCCGTTGAGGGCAAAGTCGACATTGCCGATCACCACCAGGCGGGCCTCCTGCGGGGATCCTGTGTCGGCCTGGTCGGCGTCCAAACGGCGGGTTAAAGCAACACCCAAGGTAAGGGGGCCAGGCTTGTCCTGCTCCGGATCGAACTGCAGGGGGCCACGTTCCAGGTCAGGACTGGTCTCCCCCCAGCTTTGCGGGTTGGTGCGCAGTAGGGGCGTGGCTTGGATCCCTTCGCGGGCTTCGGTTTCCACAGAGCGGGCCAGGGGGAACAGGGTCATCAGCCGCTGGGCGGCCAAGGGGGCGGTAATGGGGTGATCCCCGTAGGTAGTAACCAGGGCAACCGCCGGCCCTGTCCTCAACAGTTGGCTGACGCTGCTCACCTCAATGAGGATGTCATCCCCCAAGACCACGCCCCACTCTTCCAGCAAGGGATCCAGGCCGGCATCCACCCGTGGCCCAATCAACAACAGCAGCCGTCCTCCCTCGGCCAGGTAATCCTGCAGTTTCTCCACCTCGCCGGGGAACAAAGCCCGCTGTGGCCCCGCCAGCACCAGGACATTCGCATCCTCTGGGATCCCCGATTGCACCAAGTTGAGGGTCTCTACCCGATAGCCTTCCTGACCCAGGGCTGCCGCCGCCTGGGCCAGAGTTGGAGTACCTTCCCTCGCTTCCAGCCCCACTTCCCCGTGCCCTTGCACGAAATAGGCCACTAACTCCCCTCGGTTGACCACTTTGGACAAGACAGGGGTCAGTCTGCTCTCCAGGTCAGGAGCAGGGGGCTGGGGCAGTTGTTGCCGGCTTTCTCCGGCCTCCACCACCAGGGTGTTGTTTTGCGTCACCTGCAGCCGCTGAATGGTCAGGGGATCCCGGTTGGGATCCACAAACTCAAACTGGAAGCGGTTGGGGTTGAGGCGGCGATAGCGCTCCAGTTGTTCCCGCAGATTGGGATCCGGCGCAGTGGTGACCACCCAAACTTTGACCGGTTGCACCAATCCCTGCACCAATTGCCGGGTTTGGGGCGACAGGGTAAACAGGCCCTCCTCGGTGAGATCCAGCCGCAGGTCGTAGCGCACCGCCACCACATTCACCAGCACTAGAATGACGGCCATCGCCGCCACCGCCACCAGGATGTTGGCGTTGGTCTGGGTGGAACGCAGACCGAGGAAGACCCCCACCTCCTGCCGGTGGGTGATGCCCCAAACCACCAGCAGGGCCAGGCCCGTTGCCAGCATGCTCAGGGGCACAGCCGTCCAACCGGTAAAGGCGGATCCCACCACCAGGCCAATGGCGATGACGCCAATGCCCAGGATCCCTGTCCAGTCCTTTAACGCGCGCCAGTCCTTCATAATAATGCTCCGCACCGCTGCCGCGAACACCGCACTCCTCCCATCTGACCCTAGCTCTGTTGCCAGCGCAGGCTTTCCACCGATTGCACCGTGGCAAACAGCCCCAGGACGATGATGCTCAAGAAAAGAATGAGGCTGCTGCTGCTGAGGATCCCTTGCACCCAGTTGCTGTATTGCTGCAGCAAAGACACATGCCGCAGCGTCGCGGCAATCCAGTTCTCCTCCTGGCCGGCTGCCGCGTCGATCACCCAGAGCAGCAGGATCAGGCCAAAGGTGGCCACCGCCGCGATGAGCGTGCTGTCTGTTAGAGACGAGATAAACAACCCCAAGGCCATGACACTGCCCGCCAGCAGGGTTAGGCCCACATAGCCCATCAAGGTCAGGCGGTAGTCCACTGCCGGGTTGGCGCTGCTCAGCACCAGCACGTGGTAAACCAACGGCGGCAGCAGCAGCGTGATGAAAAACGCCCACACCGCCAGCCATTTGCCCACCGCCACCCCCAAGTTGGTGATGGGGGAGGTGGCCAGCAGCTCCATGGTGCCCCGCCGCCGCTCCTCGGCATAGGAACTCATGGTGAAGATGGGCAATAAGAAGAGAGAAAGAGTGCCCAAGAGGTTGAGAAACTGCTGCGACAGGATGGTGGCGGCGTCAAAAGGGTTCTCCTGGCCAAACTGGGCAAACAGATCCACCTGCTGGGAGAAATTGATCACCCGCACCAGGATATTAAAGAAGAAAAACCCCGCCAGTCCCCAAAACACCGCGGCCACCACATAGGCGATGGGCGAGGTGAAGTAGCCGCGCAATTCCTTACGAAAAATGGCAATTGCTCCGTTCATGCCGCTTCCTCCAGTAGGCCCTCGGATCCCTCTTGGGTGGTGAGCTGCAGGAAAATCTCTTCCAAAGAAGCTTGAGGACGGCCTATCTCGTAGAGGTCGATCCCCGCCTGCACCAGCGCTTTGGCTGCCTCCGGGATCCAGCCGTCCGCGGCAGCGTTGCTCTTGAGCTGCACCTGCCAGCGGGAGGGATCCGCCGCCAAGGGCTGTAGGCTCACCACTTCCACCTGTGGCAAAGGCTGCAGGGCCAACCGGATGGCCATTTCCTCGGTTGCCCCCACCACCAGCCGCGCCTGCTGCCGATCCTGAAGCTGGGCTGTCAGCTCAGCGGGGGTGCCGATGGCGGCCACCTGGCCGCGGTTGATGATCACCACCCGGTCGCAGGTCATGCTCACCTCCGGCAGGATGTGGGTGGAGAGGATGATCGTGTGCTCTCCCGCTAAGCTCTTGATCAGGTTGCGCACCTCGATGATCTGCTTGGGATCCAAGCCGATGGTGGGCTCATCCAGGATGATCACCGGCGGGTCGTGAACCAGGGCTTGGGCGATGCCCACCCGCTGCTTAAATCCCTTGGAGAGCTTGCGGATGAGGGTGTGGCGCTTTTCTTCTAGGCTGCAGCGCCGGATCACCTCGTCCACCCGCCTGGATCGGTCGCCGGGGCTGACCCGCTTGATCTGCGCCACAAAGTGCAGATACGCCTCCACCGTCATCTCCATGTAGAGGGGCGGGTTTTCCGGTAGATAGCCAATACGCTGCCGCACCGCCATTGAGTTTTCGTGGACGTCAAACCCGGCCACCCGCGCCGTCCCCTCGCTGGCAGGCAGATACCCGGCCAAAATGCGCATGGATGTGGTCTTGCCGGCTCCGTTCGGCCCCAAAAACCCCATGATCTCGCCGGCGTTCACCTGGAAGGAAACATCGCGAATGGCAGTAAAGCTGCCGTAGGTTTTGCTCAAATGCTCGACTTCGATAGCAACCGCATTTGCACGAGCAGTGGGTAAACCTGTCATCAGCAACTCCTAACCTACAGGGTCAGCGGTGGTTGGCAAACGGCCCAAGTCTGTGCAGGCTAAGGCTGAGTTGCCCATATTCCAAGAAAGACGAATGCTAGGAAGAGATTACAGGCTCGGGCAAGAACACGGGCAACCGTGCTGAGGCCACATGCCAACTTAGCATAGCGGCAGCGAGGATGCGTTGATGGAGCCGGGATCCCTTTCCCCCTTTTGGTGGGGATCCATCGGTTGGCTAGTCAGCAGGGCTTGTGAGGGATCCCCACTGTTCCAGTCCCAGAACGCGGCTTTCCCCTGGACAGGCCGCCACCACCTCCCCAATGGGGAAGGCTTCGGGGAGCAGGGATCTCACCTGATTTTCCGCCTCAGGGGGGATCACCAGCACATAGCCCACCCCCAGGTTGAAGGTGCGGAACATCTCCAAGGTCTCCACCTGGCCCTGCTCTTGGAGCCAGAGAAATTCCCGTGGGACGGGCCAACTGTGGGGCTGCAGCCGTGCCGCTTGGTTCGGGGCCAAACAGCGGGGCAAATTTTCCGGGATCCCGCCGCCGGTGATGTGGGCCATGCCGTGGAGGGGAACACCGGCTGACTGCAGCCGTTGCACCGCCTGGACATAGATGCGGGTGGGGGTGAGGAATACTTCCGCCAAAGGCCGATCCCAGCCGGGTGGCCGGTGATCCCAGCGCCAGCCCCGGTCGGCCACAATGCGCCGCACCAAGCTGTAGCCGTTGCTGTGCAGGCCGCTGCTGGGCAAAGCCAACAGCCGATCCCCCAACTGCACCCGCGACCCATCCAGAATGGCCGTTTTTTCCACAATTCCGACACAAAACCCGGCCAGGTCGTATTTCCCAGGGGGATAGAACCCCGGCATCTCCGCCGTTTCCCCCCCCAGCAGTTGGCAGCCCGCCTCCTGGCAGCCCGCCAAGATGCCGTCGATCACCTGCCACAGGGCTTCCGGCTCCAGCTTGCCGGTGGCCACATAGTCCAAGAAAAACAGCGGCCGGGCCCCCACCGTCAGCACGTCGTTGACGCACATCGCCACCAGATCAACACCTACCCCCCGGTGCTGACCCCACTGCTGGGCAATGTCCAGCTTTGTCCCCACCCCATCGGTGCCCGCCACCAACACCGGCGCTTGATACCCCGTCGGCAGCTCAAACAGACCGGCAAAGCCGCCGATGCCGCCCAAGGTTCCTGAAGAACCTGAGGACGGAATTTGAATCCGTTCAACGCGCTCGCGGATCCCCCTGACAAAGGCGTGGCCCAGATCGATGTCAACCCCTGCTGAGCGGTAGTCCAAAATGCCAAAACCCCTTATGCTATCAAGACTTGAGCTCCTGTGTCCGACCGTACAAACGGGTCAACTCAGAAACCTATGGTACATTAACTTCTGTTTTAACCGTCGCACTGGAAGTTGTACGAGATTGGAGAGGAGCGCGGCCTCATGCGAAATTGGAAACAGCTTGGACAGGGACTGGATCCCGCCCGCAAAATGGGCTTGGTCAGTTGTCTCTGTGTCACGGCTTTGGGCTTGCCGGCAGGCATGTTGGGCGGCTTGACTTCGCGAGCACAAGCCTCGACGCGAACCGGATCCCCCAACACCCGAGCAGCAGAGCTGTCACCTGCATCCAAATTGCCCCCCCCGGCCACCCCTTCCCAACCCCTCCCTGCTGCCGCAGCCCCAGTCAGAACGCTGCCGAGAATTCCCCAAACCCCTATCTCCGGCCACGAGGGTCTTGCCCCTGCCAAACTGGGTACCCTGAACTTGGATCATCCCTTGAACCGATCTCGCCAGGCGATCCTGCCCCGTCGAGCAGAAGAACCCATTCTCAAGATCGGCGAACAACAGCAGCACACCAACCAGCCCATCTCCACCCTCTACGACTATCAGATGGACGGGCAACAGGTGGTTACTGTCTATGTGCGGGATCTGCCCATTGTCAGTTTTGTCGAGCACCCTGGGCTAGAACCACCGCTGATGCGGGCCAGCACCCTTGTGGCCCAGCTCAACCAAATGGCCCAGGGATCCCTGAAAGACACCACCATCACCCTAGGTTGGGCAGGTTTGGAATTGGCCGAACAAGGCTTGGGTGTTCCTCTCTACACCATTCAGGTCAACAACAAGGAATTGCTGCGCATTGACGATGGAGTGCTGTTGATCGACAACCAGCGCCCGGTGGATGTGGCTGTTTTGGCTGCCAATCGTCTGCGCCGTCTGCTGCTCGATGCCCCGCCCATTTCAGCTCCGGCCCTGCCTCAACCGGCTGCTCTGACCGCCAAAGCCGCTGTTGCAGGTTCCAAGCCGAAAACAGCCCCTCAACAGGAACCCGCCCCTGTCCGCGTGGTTGGGCCTGTGCAAGAGGGCATTGCTTCTTGGTATGACCTGCACCCAACCCGCCATGAGATGACGGCTGCCCACCCCACCCTGCCCTTTGGCACCGAGGTACGGGTGACCAACCTGAAAAACGGACGCCAGGCTGTCGTGCGCATCAACGATCGCGGCCCTTTTATCCCCGGTCGGATCATCGACCTCTCCCTGCGGGCGGCAGAGGTGTTGGGGATGGTGCGCTCGGGGCTGGCACCTGTGCGGGTGGAAGTGCTGCAACGCTAGCTAGGGCACGGGCGAAAAGCGCTTGGAATCGGGGGAATAGCGCCAAGAAATGCCGTCGGGATCCCGGCTGCGGCTCCACTCTGGAAACCCGGTTTTGAATTTCCAGTAGGTAATGGCGGAAACCACCACCCCCAACCGTTCCGCCAACTGAGTCTGGTTAAGGGGGCGCAGCGGTGCCCGTGGCGCTGTGGCGGCAGTGGGGCTGGGTGCGGGGGCAGAGCCTGCCGACTCCTGGGAGGGCGTGGTTGCAGGGGTGGGTGCTTCCTGCTCCAACCGGTGACCAGGGCTGGGCTCCTGGGGACGCAGCAGGCTGAACTGGCTCAACAGGCCGACATTTTCCAGGTTCAGGAGATTTTCCAGGTTAGAGGTCTGGTGGATCAGCTCCAGCTCACGGCGAAATTCATCCTCCAGCACCTGCAGGTAGTGTTCCCGCTTCTGCTCCGACTCGGCATCTTTGAGCAGCCCCAAGGCAAAGCTGAGGTTCGAGAGGGGCTCGCTCAGATCCTGCAAGAATTTCTTGAACAGAGTGCCCTTCACGTCCGTGAACTGCTGCAACTGCTGCAGTTTTTGCCGCAGCTCCTCGATTCTTTTCTCTTCCAGCTTGCGGTTCTCAAGGCTCTGGCGGTGGTTGTGCAGGGCAATTTCAATGGTGGTGTAGAGTTCCCGCTCTTTGAAAGGCTTGATGATGTAGCCGAAGGGCCGGGTCTCCTTGACGCGGGAGAGGGTGTCTTCGTCGGCGTAGGCCGTCAGATGCACCACCGGAATGTTGAAGCGCTCGGTGATCCGCTTGGCGGCTTCTATGCCATCGATATCGCCTTTTAGGACGATATCCATCAAGACCAAGTCCACCGGCATCTCTTCCAGCCTTCGGATCGCTTCTTCCCCGGAAGAAGCAATGGCGGGCACAGCGTAGCCAAATTTTTTCAGAACGTTGGCAATGTCCTTGGCGATGATCTTCTCGTCCTCGACGACCAGAATACTGCCTTTGACAAGGGGTGGAACTCTCTTCAAGGCTCGCTCCTCGGAAAGGTAATGATGAAAGTAGTACCCGATTTGCTTCTCAATTGTATCTTGCCCTGTAGCTGATCGGTGAGGGTTGCAACCAGTTGTAAACCCAGAGATTGAGTTTCCTTGAAGTCAAAGTTCGGGGGCAAGCCAATGCCATTGTCGGAGACTCGCAACTGAGTATATTTGCGGGTTTGGCTGAAACAAACCTCTATCTCTCCACTGCGGCCCTTCGGGAAGGCATACTTGAGGCTGTTGGTCACCAACTCGTTGATGATCAGGCCACACAAAACTGCATCGTCGAGGTTGAGGCGGATCCCTTCGGCACGGATGCTGGCGCGAATGCTCTCGGGGTTCACCCCGTAGGAGTGAAAGAGGTTGGAGATCAAATTGTGCAAGTACTGCTTGAGATCCACAGCGGCCAGATTGTTGGATTGGTACAGACCTTCGTGGATCAAAGACATGGCTTGAATACGGCTGCCGGCATCCTTAAAAACGCGGGCGTACTTGCGGCTTTTGATCTGGTCAGCTTGGAGCCGCAGCAGGCTGGAGATAATTTGCAGATTGTTTTTGACGCGGTGGTGAATCTCCCGCAGCAGAACTTCTTTTTCCTGAAGGGCGGCCTGGATCTGCAGCTCTGCCCGTTTTTCTTCGGTAATGTCTTCACAAATGCCGATGATGAAGAGGTTTTTGCCCTCGGGATCCCGGACTGCAGAGACCGCCAGGCGGCACCAAACCACCTTTCCGCTGCGGTGGATGTAGCGTTTTTCCAGATGGTAGCGATCCCGTTGGCCGTTCAAAACCTCCTGGAAAAGGCGCCAATCTTCCTGAATGTCTTCTGGATGGGTGAGGTCGCAGAAGCTCATGCGGGTTAGTTCGGCGGCACTGTAGCCCAAGATCTCTTCCAGAGCAGGGTTCACTTTTAGGTAATGGCCCTGGTGATCGACGATGGAAATGCCCAGGGCCGACTGCTCGAAAATGCCCCGCAAACTCAGCTCGCTTTGGCGAAGGGCTGCCTCAGCTTGCTTGCGCTCGGTAATGTCCAAAATCTGGCTCAGAAAGTAGCTGGGATCCCCTTGGGCTGTGCGCACCAGAGTGATGCGGAGAATGGCATAGACAATTTGGCCGTTCTTGTGGATGTAGCGTTGCTCCTGTTCCCACTGATGCACCTCGCCGGCCAGCAGGCGGTTGCTGTTTTCCAGGGTGGTGGCGATGTCGTCGGGATGGGTGATGTCAAGGACGGTTTTCCCCTTGAGATCCTCCAGGGTGTAGCCCAGGGTTTCGGTAAAAGCGGCGTTGATCTGCAAATAGGTGCCATCCAGGTGGGTCATGGCCTTGGCGATGGGAGCCCACTCAAAGGATTGGCGGAAGCGTTCTTCACTTTCTTTGAGGGCAATTTCTGCCTCCACACGGGCGCTGATGTCGATCACCTGGTTGAGAAACTGGGTGGGCTGTCCTTCCTCGTCGGTGAGAAGGGTGGCCTGAAACAGCACATGAACAACCTGACCGGAACGATGGGTGTAGCGAATCTGGCGCTGGCTGACGGAGACCTTCCCCGCCAACAAAGCCTCATTGGCCCCCAGCAGTGGGTTGACATCTTCGGGGTGGAGAATGTCCAGTTGCTGCCGATGCTTCAATTCTTCGGGGGTGTAGCCGACAATCTGGGCAAAGGCATCGTTGACCTGGATAAACCGCCCCTGCAAGTCCACAAGGGCAATTCCATTGGGGGCCAGCTCGAAAATCTGCCGGAAATGGTTGGCGCTTTGTTGCCAAGCTTGCTCTATCCGACGACGTTCGGCCTCCAGTTGCTTGGACTCGGTGATGTCTTCGGCGATCCCTGCTACCCGATAGATTTTGCCCTCTTTGTCGGCGATGGGAAAAGTGCGTTCCCGCAACCAAATCAGGCGGCCATCGGTGCGATAAATGCGGAAGACGACATCGGTGGATTTGCCCTCCGATTGGGCTTTGAGGATGGTGGGGAACAACCAGCGATCGTCGGGGTGGATTTGGCGCATCCAGGCTTGGGGGTTGGCGTAAGCCTCTTCGGCGGAAAGGCCCCAAAGGGCTTCGCAGGCTGGGCTGACGTAGATCAGCTCTTTGCTGTAGAGTGTTGTGATCCAAAACAGTTGCTGCGTATTCTCTGCCAGTTGCAGAAAACGATGCTCGCTCTCTCGGCGGGCCTCTTCCAATTGTTGTTGTCGTTCTTTCAGTTGACGGGATGCTGTGATGTCGGTAACAAATCCTTCAAAATAGAGGGGATCCCCTTGGTCGTTGTAGATGGTACGGGCATTTAAAGAAATCCAAATTAGCCTGCCATCTTTGCAGCAGACTTGGTGTTCAAAATTCACAACTTGACCTTCTCTCAGCATGCGCTGGATGAATTCGGCTCGTTGCTCCGGATCGCTATAGATTTGGGTGCCAATATCGGAGACGTTGTGCATCAAATCCTCAGGGGATTCGTAGCCGAAAATATGGGCCAAGGCCGGGTTGGCAACCAGGTATTTGCCCTCTAGGGTGGTTTGAAAAATGCCTTCGACGGCGTTCTCGAAGATCTGCTGGTAGCGGGCAGCAGTGCTGCGGCTGTCTTGCAGTTGGGATTGGAGCTGCTCAAGGGTCTGCCGATGCTCCTGGGCCTGGAGAAGGATTTGCTTCAGGCTGAGGCCAACGAGGTCAATCTGTTCCCGTTCAGAGGAGCTCAATTGGCGAGGGTGGCAGTCGAGCAGGTGCAGATCGGCCAACCGGATCCCCTGCTCAGTTTGCAAGAGAAAGGACTCATGAAAAGGCCATTGCTCAGAGCCGACATCGGGGTTGAAAGGTTCTCCGGCTGGGATCCTTTGCGGATCCCGGTAGAGGATCCCTTTTGAAGGCGAGTGGGGATCGGATCCCGGCTGGGCCAGTTCTAGATAGACCAAAGGTACTTTCAACAGTTGACCCAACAATTGCAACAGCGGGTACAGCGCCGAAGCGGACTCAGTATCCGGTTCAGTTCGAAGGGACGGCCCTTCCCTGGGAGCAGTCCGCGGGAAAGCAAAACCGTGCACAACGGATCTTGGCGAGCGAGAAATGGGAGGTGACATGGGAAAACCTGGCCGAGGAGCTGGCTCAACCCAGTCCATCACGACAGATCGGGGGTGCCTGGTTGGGCTGATCTCCACAGGGAAAAGGAGCAGGCGCACCCATTCTGCACCCACTCTACTCTAGCGATACTCTGGAGAAACTTACTTTGAAACTTACTTTAGTGAAACATGCTGCTGACGGAGCTATCTTCATGGATGCGCCAGATCGCTTCCCCCAGCACATTGGCTACCGAGAGAACGGTTAACTCGGGAAAGTGCTGCTCTGGAGGGATGGGGATGGTGTTGGTGACGATCACCTCTTCAAACAGGCCACCCCGCAGGCGTTGAATGGCCGGCTCAGAAAAAACAGGATGAATGGCGCAGGCGTAAACCGCTTTGGCTCCCAGCTTGCGCAGCAATTTTGCCCCTTCCGAGATGGTGCCTGCGGTATCGATCATGTCATCCACAAGGATGGCAGTTTTCCCCCGCACATCCCCAATCAGATTCATGACTTCCACATCGTTGTGGGCTTGGCGGCGCTTGTCAATGATTGCCAGAGGGGCTTCCTTGAGTTTTTTGGCAAAGGCACGGGCACGAGCCACACCCCCCACATCGGGAGAGACGACCACAATGTCTTCGTCGAGCAAGCCCTTTTCCTTGAGGTAAGCCTGTAATACCGGCTGGGCGTAGACGTGGTCGAGGGGAATGTCGAAGTAGCCTTGAATCTGGGCCGAGTGCAGATCCATAGCCAGCACGCGATGAGCTCCCGCCTGGGTAATCATGTTGGCCACCAGCTTGGCGGTGATCGCTTCTCGGCCTGCCGTTTTGCGGTCGGCGCGAGCGTAGCCGTAGTAGGGCAAGACAGCGGTGATCTGCCGGGCAGAGGCGCGGCGACAGGCATCGATGATCACCAGCAGTTCCATCAGGTGGTCGTTGACGGGGCGGCAAGTGGGCTGCACCAAGTAGACATCAGCACCCCGGATCGACTCTTGGATTTGGATGTACAGCTCGCCATCGGCAAAGCGCTTGCGCAACATCGGGCCCAGATCCATGCCCAGGTAACGCGCTACCTCCTGAGCCAGAGCCGGGTTGGCGCTGCCTGAGAAGATTTTGAGGCGGTTGCTATCCGAGATGGGTGGCAGGGGAGAAGGGCGAAGAAGGGGTGCAGGGCGAACCACAGATCGATGCTGAACTCGTCCGTAGCCAACGCCTGACGGCGAGCTGCCGCTATCGTAGCACTGGCGCTTGCAACCTCAGCAAGTGTATTCTTCCGGATTTTGAGTTTGGGGGGAGCAAGTTACCATAGTCAAGATGAAGGTCGAGCTGCTGCACATCCACAAGCGTTTTGGGGCGGTACAGGCGAACCGCGATGTGTCCTTGCGGGTGGAGGCGGGCACAATCCACGGCCTGCTTGGGGAGAATGGGGCCGGCAAAAGTACCTTAGTTAAGATCCTGAGCGGCTTTCTGCGCTGCGATCAGGGGGAGATTTGGATCGATGGGCAACCGGTTCGCATCGACAGCCCTGCAGCAGCCATTCGCCTGGGCATTGGCATGTTGCACCAGGATCCCTTGGATTTTCCTTCTCTGACGGTACTAGAAAACTTTATTGCCGGGCAACGAGGGCGCTTGGGCTTGGGGCTGCGGGAAAGCCGAAGACGTCTCGAGAAAGCCTGTGAAGAGTTTGGTTTTAATCTCAACCCCGATGGAGCCATCGGCAGTTTGACGGTGGGGGAACGGCAACAACTGGAAATGCTGCGGTTGCTTTCCCTGGGGATCAACACCTTGATTTTGGATGAGCCAACGACGGGCATTTCTGCAGCGCAAAAAGATCTTCTGTTCGCGGCTCTGAGAAGGTTGGCGGAGCAGGGCAAATCGGTGATCTTCGTCTCCCACAAGCTGGCCGATGTGGAGTGCCTTTGCGATCGGGTGACGGTGATGCGGCAGGGGGAGGTGGTAGGGGAGCTGCCTGTTAGAGGTGAGGACATTGCCCTGCTGGAACAGCGGTTGATCGATTGGATGTTCGGGCGGGAGTTGGCACCCCCGGCTCGGCCCCATTCTCCGCAAAGGAGGGCGGATCCCCTGTTGGAGTTGCGCTCCCTGGTGGTGCGGCATGAGCCGTTTACCCTGGCTTTGCCAGATCTGGCGGTGCAGCCGGGGGAAGTGATTGGGTTGGCTGGTTTGGAGGGCAGTGGGCAACGCTCTTTCCTTCTCACCTGTGCAGGGTTGTTGCCGCCCAGGCGGGGCCAGATCTTGTTGAGGGGGCAGGAGATGACAGGCCGTCCTTACGGCGACTACCTGCGCTGTGGGGTGGGGTTTTCTCCGGCGGATCGGCTGCGGGAAGGGCTGATCCCCGGCCTAACGTTGCAGGAGCATTTTGCCCTCAAGCAGCAGGATCCCTGGATCAACTGGGCTCTGGCCCGTCAACAGGCCCAAGCGGCCATTGAACACTTCAGCATTCGCGGTCACCCCTACAGCCGGGTGGAGCAACTCTCGGGGGGCAACCAGCAGCGCAGCCAGTTGGCTCTCTTGCCCACACCCCTGACCCTGTTGCTGATGGAGCACCCAACGCGAGGGTTGGACATCGAGTCGGCGCTGTGGGTCTGGGGGCAATTGCTAGAACGCACCCAAACGGGTACAGCCATTCTTTTTGCCTCTGCAGATTTGGACGAGATCCTGCTGTACAGCAACCGGGTGATGGTGTTCAGCGGCGGACAGGTCTCGGAGCCCATTCCGGCGGCGGAGCTCACCGTTTCACGCCTGGGACAGATGATGACGCTTCCCGTCTTGCGCAGCACTCACAGCAGCGAGATCCCAGGGATCCCGACTGAGGTTTAGAGGGCTAATCGAAGCCCTCTAGCGGTCGCGTCAGCGGTGCGTAGCCCTTTCGCTTTGCCGCAGCAGGAGAAGGATTTGAGAACGGCATGGCAACCGGCTAGAGCAAGGCTTAGAGTAGCAGTAGCCCCAAGCCTTTTGCTCAAGGAATCTGGCCATGGGATCCCAGGATCGCGCTCCGCCCTCAGGAACAGAGGAGCCGCAATCTGACCGTTCGCGCTCCTCGGACGACGTCCTTTTGCAGCTCACCGTTCGGGGATCCCGGCAGCAGGTGTTGCGAGGTTTGCGAGCTTGGCTGGAGCTGGGCTTACTGACCCCAGAGCACTTTCGCCTGCTGGTGGAGCAGTATCGGCTAGAGGGGGAGGAACCAAGGTCAGCGGCAGTTTCCCCCAGCGACGAGATCCCGGCTCGTCTTGGCTCGGCCTACGTGCTCTGGATTTTGGGTTTGTTTGGCATCTGTGGCCTGCACCGTTTTTATCTGGGCCGCTGGCGGACGGGTTTGCTCTGGCTGTTGACCTTTGGGCTGCTGGGGATCGGTCAGCTCCTGGATTTGATTTGGATCCCAGGGATGGTGCGAGAAAGAAATGCTCGCCTGGCCGGATCTGGGGTTGAGGAACCTGCGGTCGAGGGGGGAGAAGAGCCCCAAGCTGCCCCTCAATCCACTCGCGCTACTCGGACGGAGTCCTTGTCCCCCTCTCCCCCGGCACTGGCTGTTTTGCTGCGGAACTTGCTGTCCGAGCTAAGCGTGGCTTGGCTGTTGCTGCTGGGCCTGTTTTTGGTGGTGGTGTCCTCGGGGGTGCTGGCGGCCAGCCACTGGGAGCAATTTTCTCCAACTGCTCAGTATGGGGTGCTCTTGGCCTATACGGCGGCTTTTGGGGTAGGTGCTGGATGGATCCAACGGCAGGAAGGGCTGCGTCTAACCGGTCAAACCTTGGAGGCTATTGCCCTGCTGCTGGTGCCGGTGAACGTGTGGGCGCTGGATGGGCTGGGGATCCTTTGGGGGATCCGCATCCTGGCGCTGGGCTTGCTGCTGGGGATCCCGTTGACGGCTGAGGGTCGGGTGCGCTCGCTGGGTTCAGGTGCCGGCTTTCGCGACAGCGGTGTGGAGCCCAATGCCTTTTCCAATGCCTTTTACGGAACCTTGGTGAACTTTTTGGCCCTCTCTGGCTTGCACGCTTTCTGGAGCTTGGGGCCGCAGGAGCTTCGCCCTGCTTTTGTCCTGGGGATCCTGTATCTGGGGATCCTCAGCACCGTGATTTACACCTGGAGGCGCCGGTCTCGGGAATTACGGGGCTCCAAGATCTGGCTAATCGGGGCTGCCGGATCCCTGTTAATCCTACGGGGGCTGCTGTCTGGGCATGTCCAAGTGCCGCAGTTGGGGTTGGCGGTGGCCCTGTTGGGTTGGCTGGCAGCGGAATGGCCCCAGGGATCCCCGGACGTCGTAGCAGAAGGCGCTCAGGAGGGGACGCTCTCCCGCTGGTGGGAGGGGAGCTGGGTGCTGTTGGTGGTGGGCTGGCTGCTGGCTGCCATTGGCTTGGCGGAGAGCCCTTTCAGCGGCTGGCAGTTGCTGGGGATTAGCCTGCTGGGGATCCATGTCTTAATCGGGCGCTTGCGCCGACACACCCAGTCGCCCCAGCGGGACGAAGTCCTTAGGGTGCATTTGACGTTGCTGTTCTTGCTGGGCCTGGAAACTTGCTGGGCTTTTTGGCAGGTGTGGCCAGCAAGCTGGCGGCAAGAGGTTGTAGCTACAGTAACCAACTGGTTTCAGCCCCTTGATTCCCCCTGGGGATTGCTGGGGTTGGTGCTACTGCCCTACGAGGTGCTGTGGTTGGGGTTGGCGGCCCGCTGGCAGAGGAGCACTCCAGAAGCCGGCGAGACAGACTTTTCTGGGCTGGTGGAACCAACAGAGCGCTTGGTTTTGGGGCTAGGGGGATCCCTGCTGCTCTTGAGCCTTCCCTATCCGGCCATTCGCTTCTGGCATTTGCTTTTGAGTACTGGCATCCTGACCTGGTGGCTGCGGCAGAAGTCCAAGAGAGCTGAGCTCCTCGATCCCCGCTGGGTATTTCTCACCCATGCCTACGGGCTGGGGGCGCTGCTGGCCGGGATCCGCTGGCTCTTGTCTGACTTGAGCCTGTCCAGTTGGGGAGTGGTTCTGCTGCTGGTGGGCCTATTGCAATGGGCAGGGCGGGTGGCTCTGGGTGGGTCAGGGCGCTTTTTTTGGGGAGTGCCTGCGGAGCTGTGGCAGCGAAGTGCAGATGGCATAGGGCTGGTGCTGGTGGGATCCAGCTACTTGGCGTTTTTGCTGCAACGGTTCCTTGATTCGTCTGCGACTGGTGAACAATCCATGGGCTGGCTGTGGCTGCTGGTGCCTCTTGCTTTAACGGCAGCTCAGGTATTGGCCCTGCCCCCCCTGGAGTTCATGCCCCGCTGGCTGCAGAGCCCAGAGCAAGGGGGATTGGGATCCCTTTCCTGGCGGCAGGGGATCCCGGAGCGCGGGTCTTTGCGTTTCCCGGCAGTTCTCTCCCTTTTGCTGGCCCAGTTACTCACCTTTGGAAGGCCGGGGGTTGAGTTTTTGGGTCTGGGCTTGGGGTTGCTGCTGATGGCCACTCAGGTGTGGGTGTGGGCCTCTTTCCCCTCCGCCGACCATGAGCTCCACACCGCCAACGCAGTTGTTCCAGCAGAGGTGCTGTTGACAGTGACGTTTGGCTGGGGGTTCGGTCTGGTGGGAATCCATCGGCTGTTCCCCGCTTTAACGGAGTCAGAATGGCTGGCGGCCTTGGGGGTGCTGCTGTTGTTCGCGACAGCGGTGCGGAGCACTAGCGGCTGTCGCTACAGCCTAGGGACTCCGTTCCACTACCTCTCTCCCCGCCTTCGGGCAGCTTACCGACCGGTGCTGGATGGCTTTGGCTTTCTGCTGGGGATCGTACTTTTACTTTCCCTAACGTTGCAGACATTGCAGCCAGAAGCAGGTCGCATCGGTGGTGGAAAGTACCTGGATTCCCCAGTGGCTCTGACCCTGGCCTCTGGGACTGTCCTGGTGGCCATTGTTTTGCGGCTTTGGGTGGAAGTGGCTCCCGCTTTTTATCGCGACGGCGGTGTCCATCCTGCTGGCTTGGAGAGCGAAAGCCCGTCTCCTTCCAGGGCGGAGGATGTCTCAACTGGCGGCAGCGGTCAGGAGGCTTCGTCGGCCATCTCATGGTCTGTAATGGAGGGGCTGTCCTATGGGCTGATCTGGGCTTTGGAGCTGTTGGTGGCCAGCAGCCTCTTGTGGGTGGTACAGGGATCCCGTCCTGTTGCCCCTCTGCTTGCCGTCATCAATCTAAGCCTGGGGATCCTCTTTTGGATTGGGCCGGAGAAACTCCTCTTTGAGCGGCCCGATCGCGCTGGTGGGACGGAGTCCTCAGGGGGACAACTCCTGCAGCGGGTCAAGGCTCTGAGTTGCTGGGGGACAGCGCCGCTGATCTATGCCGGCTTGGGCTGGCTGGGATCCCATCTCGAACTCGAATGGAGCGAGCTGACAGGTCTGGGCAGCTTAGGTCTCTCCATCGTGCTGCTGGGCGTGGGGCGCCGACAGTCACCGGAGCAGCACCCCTGTCGCGAACAGGAAGGCCCTCCTCCTACCAACCGGAAGGGGATCCTGGGAGCTTTCGGAATATCGCTGGCGGCCTACGAGAGCTGGGTCTACCTTCTCGGCCAGCAAACTGGGGAATTCTGGGAGGACGAAGCGGCGGTGCTGACAGCTTTGCTAGGGCTGCTCTTGGCAGTGGGCTACTGCCTCTGTCCATCTTGGCTGGTGGCGACCCTGCGGCTGAAAGCGGCCTGGCTGCAGCGGATAGGTGCCGGCAACTGGGGCTTGGCCAGCCTCGCCCTTTGGAGTTTCGCTCTCAGCCCTTGGGGGAAGGGGCTCTGGGTGCTGACGGGATCCGGCCTGGTGGCCTATGCCGCCGGACAGGCGAGAACCTCAACTTCAGAATCTCCGACAGAGCGAAATTGGGCGCCAACGGTCTGGGGTTACCTCAGTGCTTGGCAAGGAGCTGGGGTTCTGCTGGGCGGTGTGTTCCTGGGGCTGCCGCAGCTATCCATAGCGCGATGGGCTGGATCCCTGCTCTGTGGGCTGGGGCTGGTTTACCATGGCTTGCCCTGGCGACGGTGGGGCTGGCCGGCGGCTCCTTGGCAGAATACAGCCTTGGTGCTGCCCCTGGCCGCTTTTCTGGTAACCGCGGGAGGAAATAACACCCTTAATCTGCTGCTGGGGGCAACCTACTATGCCCTGCTGGCTATCTGGAGATCCCAAGTGCGCCTGGGCTATGTCAGCCTGTTCTTGAGCAACTGGATCCTGTGGAGTTACGGCTGGCATCAGGATTGGGCTTCCCTGACGTTCTATGCCCTGCCCCTGGTGGGATCCCTGCTCTATGTGGCTCAGGTGGATCCGGGATTACAGGAAGCCAGCGGGCGACAGGGGCGACATTGGCTGCGGCTGGTTTCCTTGGGCACATGGCTGCTGGTGGTGCTGGTGGAAACTCACGGGCAACGGTGGACGGGCTTTTGGCCGGTAGGGTTGGGTTTGGCCTTGGGTCTGCTGGGCTTGGCCTTGCGGGTAAGAGCCTATCTCTTCGTGGGCACGCTGGCCTTTGGGCTGGGGATCCTGCGGCAGGGATGGCTGTTGGTAACAACTGATGCGCTGCTGCTCTGGGCCACTGGGATCCTGCTGGGCCTGCTTCTGATTTGGACGGCAGCCAATTTTGAACGGCGTCGAGAAGAAGTGGGATCCCACATCTCCGCTTGGCTAGGGCAACTGCAGAGCTGGGAATGAAAGAATCCTGAGTCCAGCCAATCTGAGCAGGATCAACTTGAGGAGGGCTGACCTGTTCGCGACAGCGGTGCGGAGCACTACTGAGGCCCTATCAGAGGAGGCGAACACGCCAGAAAATGGATCGACGAGGAATTGACACTCAACGCGAGTGATGAGAAAACAAGTCGGTAGGGCAGGGGGTATGTCAAACTGAGGCTGGCCTTGCTTTGGAGGATCGGGTCTATTGCTGGGCAACGCTGACCCAAAGGTATCTTCTCAGCCTGGGTGGAAAAAGCTCCTGCGGCAGATCTTGGCTCCTTGGCGGGAGTTCGATGGCATTTTGCTGGCCACAGTGCTGGCCTTGACGGGCATCGGTATTGTTGCTATCCGCAGTGCGGTCTGGGAGCGGCCCATCAGCCACTACTGGGTACAGCAGTTGATCATGGCCGGGATCAGCCTGGCGTTTTTGGGAGTGGTGGCCCGGATTCCATATGAGCGGCTGTTGCGCTGGCACTGGTTCACCTACTTCTTGACCTTGGCGAGTTTAATTGCAGTGCTCTTTTTCGGCACAGCAGGCGGAGGAGCGGAGCGCTGGCTCTCCATCGCCGGCTTTCAGGTGCAGCCTTCTGAGTTTGCCAAGCTGGGGGTAATCATCACCCTGGCCGCTCTCCTGCACCACTGGCCGATCAAATACTTCAGCCAGATTTGGGTGGCCGTTGCCGTCGTCGCTCCCCCCTGGATCTTGATTTTCCTGCAGCCCAACCTGGGCACTGCCCTGGTGTTTGTGGTGATTGTGCTGGTCATGCTCTACTGGGCCGGGGCCAAGGGCAGCTGGATCCTCTTGCTTTTGTCGCCGGGGGTGGGAGCCATTCTCTATGGCTTACACACTCGCCCAGAGCAGAGCTGGATGCTTTGGATTTGGCTGCTCTGGTGTCTGGGAATGGCGGGGTTGGCCGCTTGGCGTCTCCCCTGGCGGTGGACGGGGGCCGTAACTTTTGGGGTGATCAACCTGCTCTCGGGGCAGTTGGGGCAGCTAGCCTGGCACCTTCTCAAGCCCTATCAGCGGCGGCGGCTGGAGATTTTCATCGATCCCATGCAAGAGCCTTGGGGATCCGGCTATCACCTCATTCAATCCCGCATTGCCATCGGGGCCGGTGGCCTCTGGGGACAGGGCATCCAGCAGGGCACCCAAACCCAACTGGACTTTATCCCCGAACAGCACACGGATTTCATTTTCTCCGCCATTGGGGAAGAGATGGGCTTTGTGGGCACCCTGACGGTGCTGATCCTGTTCTGGATCCTGTGTGCGCGGCTGATCTGGATTGCCCAAGGGGCCAAGGACAATTTTGGATCCCTGATCACCATTGGGGTGCTGGCAATGATCCTGTTTCAGGCAGTAGTCAACATCGGCATGACCATCGGCCTGGCCCCCATTACCGGTTTGCCTTTGCCTTTTTTGAGCTATGGCCGCTCGGCTCTGCTGACCAATTTTCTGGCCATCGGCTTGGTGGAGTCGGTGGTGATGCACCGCCAACGTGCCACCTTTTTCACCTGAGCCCTGCCTGGGAATACCCCTGAACCACTTCTCATTCAAAAAATCTTCAGAATCTTTACAATCAATTGAGATTGCCTGCCCATCCCTTGCCCTACCCTCGCCGGGATTTGTATTCTACTGCAATTCCATCCCCTCGCCCTTCTGTGGGCGTTGCAGAACTTCTTTTCCTCACTCATCTTTGACCATGTCTCAACCCGCCCTCGAATCCATCCTGCAGGAAAAGCGCCTTTTCCCCCCGCCCCCTTCGTTTGTGCAACAGGCCCGCATCACCCCCAGTCGCTACCAACAGCTTTGTCAGGAAGCCGAGGCGGATCCCTTAGGTTTTTGGGAACGGCTGGCTCGGCAGGAGTTGCACTGGTTTCAGCCTTGGCAGCAGGTGTTGCACTGGGATCCTCCCCAGGCGCAGTGGTTTGTGGGAGGACAGCTCAACCTCAGCTACAACTGCTTGGATCGCCACCTGGAAAATGGCCGCCGCCACAAACTGGCCCTGATCTGGGAGGGAGAACCGGGGGACATTCGCACCTTGACCTATGAGCAGCTCCATCGCGAGGTCTGCTGTTGGGCCAACGGCCTGAAGGCCCTGGGCATTCAAAAAGGGGATCGGGTGGGGATCTACATGCCGATGATCCCGGAAGCCGTCATGGCCATGCTGGCCTGTGCTCGGCTCGGGGCAGCCCATACGGTGGTGTTTGGGGGCTTTAGCGCGGAGGCTCTCAAGGAGCGGCTGCGGGATGCGGAAGCCAAAGCCGTGATCACCGCCGATGGGGGCTGGCGCAAAGATGCGATTGTCCCCCTCAAGCCGCAGGTGGACTTGGCGCTGGCAGAGGGAGTGCCCACTGTCGAAAACGTCTTGGTGGTGCGGCGGACGGGGCAAGCCGTGCCGATGACCCCAGGCCGAGATGTTTGGTGGCATGAGCTGGCTCCTGGCTTGGAGGAAGCGTGCCCTGCCGAGCCGATGGACTCGGAGGCGATGCTGTTTATCCTCTACACCTCCGGCACCACCGGCAAGCCCAAAGGCGTTGTCCACACCAGCGGCGGCTACAACCTCTACACCCACATCACCTGCCAGTGGATCTTCGATTTGCACGAAGAAGACATCTACTGGTGTACTGCCGATATCGGTTGGATCACGGGACACAGCTACATCGTCTATGGCCCCCTCTCCAACGGGGCAACGGTGTTTATGTACGAAGGGGCGCCGCGACCGTCCAAGCCCGATTGCTTCTGGGAGTTAATCGCCCGTCACCGCATCTCCATTTTTTACACTGCTCCAACGGCCATCCGGGCCTTTATGAGAAGTGGCGACGCCCTGCCCCGTCGGCATGATCTCTCTTCGCTGCGCCTGTTGGGCACGGTTGGCGAGCCGATCAATCCCGAAGCTTGGATGTGGTACCACACCGTCATCGGCAACGAGCGCTGCCCCATTGTGGATACCTGGTGGCAGACCGAAACCGGCGGCATTATGATTTCGCCCTTGCCGGGGGTTACCGCCACCAAGCCGGGATCGGCTACCCGTCCTTTTCCGGGCATTCAAGCAGATGTTGTCGATATGGAGGGGAACCCGGCACCCGAAGGGGGGTATTTGGTGATCCGTCGCCCCTGGCCGGGCATGATGCGCACTATCTATAGAGATCCGCAGCGGTTCCGCACCAGCTACTGGGAGCGGATCCCTCCCCAAGATGGGCAGTATTTCTACTTTGCCGGGGATGGGGCCCGCCGGGATGAAGACGGTTATTTTTGGGTGATGGGCCGGGTGGACGATGTCATCAATGTGGCAGGACATCGCCTCGGCACGATGGAACTTGAATCGGCCTTGGTGTCTCATCCTGCAGTTGCCGAAGCGGCTGTGGTCGGTCGCCCAGATGACCTCAAAGGCGAGGTGATCGTGGCCTTTGTCATCCTGTCGGAGGGCTATGAGCCCAGCGAAGCGCTGCGCCAAGCGTTGATGCAACATGTGGTCTCCGAAATCGGGGCCATTGCCCGCCCCAGCGAAATTCGCTTCACCGAGGCCCTGCCCAAAACCCGCTCCGGCAAGATCATGCGCCGTTTGCTGCGGGATTTGGCGGCTGGCGCCGGCATCAGTGGCGATACCTCCACCCTCGAAGATCGCGGGGTGCTAGAACGGCTGCGCCAAGGGGTATGAGCCGACCACAACCCCGCACTAAGATGAGGACATTGAGTCCTGGGTTGTGAAGTCTTCATGTTGCCTCTGGATCCCACCCTGTACTTCGACCACAGCGCCACCACTCCCCCCCGGCCCGAGGTCATTGAGGCCATGCGGATGGCGATGCAGGAAAGCTGGGGCAATCCCTCTAGCTTGCATGGGTGGGGAGAACGGGCCGCCATGGCCATGGAGCGGGCGCGGCAACAGGTGGCCGAGCTGCTTAACTGTGAGCCGGAGGCGCTGCTGTTTACCTCGGGGGGGACAGAATCCAACAACTTGGCCCTCTTTGGGGTGGCCCAGTGCTACTCCACTCCCCAGCACCTGATCCTCTCCAGTGTGGAGCATGCCTCGGTGGAAAATGCTGCCCGCCAGTTGCAGTCCCAGGGTTGGCAGGTCACCCGTCTGCCGGTGAACGCCGCCGGCCAGGTGGATCCCCAGACTTTGATCCAGGCGCTGCAACCCAATACCGTTTTGGTCTCCATCGTCCACGGGCAAAATGAGGTGGGATCCCTGCAGCCCATTGCAGAGCTGGGTCAGATCTGTCGCCAGGCGGGGGTGCTCTTCCACACCGACGCTGTGCAGACGGTGGGGCGGATCCCGTTGGATCTGGCGCAACTGCCGGTGGATCTGCTCTCCCTTTCCGGGCATAAACTCTACGGGCCCCAGGGGGTGGGGGCGCTGTACGTGCGCCCAGGGGTGGAGCTGCGACCGCTGCTGCGGGGGGGTGGGCAAGAACGGCGGCTGCGGGCTGGCACCCAAGGGATCCCGGGCATTGTCGGCTTGGGAGTGGCGGCAGCTTTGGCGGCCCAAGAGCTATCTCAAGAAACGGCCCGCCTGCGGCAATTGCAACGGCATTTGGCCCAGTTGCTAGCGGAGGTGCCCGGTTTGCGGCTGACCGGCCCCGTCCGTTTGGAGCAGCGCCTGCCCCACCACCTCAGCTACTGCGCCGCAGGGGGGATCCCCGGGAATGTGCTGGTCAGGGCTCTGAGCCGCCAGGGGATCGCCATTAGCGCCGGCTCCGCCTGCAGCAGCGGCCAACTGATCCCCAGCCGCATCCTCTTGGCCATGGGCTATTCGGAAGCCGAGGCACTGGGATCCATTCGCCTTAGCCTTGGCAAAGCCACCACCTACGCTGCGGTTGAGTATGTAGCCCGATGTCTGCAGGCAGTAATTGCCTCGACCTCCGAATCCGGATCCCTGGAGGATGGGGCAACTCAATCCCCGTTGTCGGTTCCTGTCGCGTAGCCGGATCGAAGGTTGGGCAGGCTGGGTTAAGGTGATAGAGAGTTAAAGGGCTGGTCGCTATGGCTGAGATGAGTCCGTATCAGGTGTTGGGAATTAGCGAAGAAGCCTCCTTTGAAGAAATTCAATCGGCGCGGGCTAGGCTCCTGGCCAGCTTGGGCGCGGACGAACAGCAGCAGGAGCGGGTGGAGCAAGCCTACGATGCCATCCTGATGCAGCGCCTGCGCCTGCGCAAAGAGGGCAAAATCGCCGTTCCCGACCGCATTCGCTACGCCGAACAACGGGCTGCCCATCCTGAGCCGGAGCTGAGTTTGCCCCGCCCTGCTGCCCAAAATCCGCCTTGGGTCAGCCGCTGGCTGGATACCCCCTCTACCGCCGATGCGCTCTGGCCTGCGGCGCTGCTGGGTGGACTGGTGGGTTGGGTTATCTTGGCTCCCGATGAGTACCCCTCGCTGCAACTGGCCTTGGGGCTGATGGCTTGTATCTATTTCCTGTACCGCAAAGAGCGCCGCTTCATTCGCGCTTTTCTCTTGGCTCTGGCGGCCTTGAGCCTGGGGCTGATGTTGGCCTACGGCATTGCCCTTCCCCTCACCGGTGGCGATGCTCCTGGCGCGCTGTTGGTGGGGATCACGTTTGCGGTGATGTGGTTGGTGACCAGCTTTTTGCGCTAGCTGCCGGTTTGCGACAGATATTCAACCTGGAACCTCACCTGCCAAACCGCCGCTGCCGCGACTGATAGCTAAGCAAGGCTTGGTGAAAAGCGGCTCGGTCAAAATCCGGCCAGAGAATGGGGGTGAAATACTGCTCGGTGTAGGCCATCTGCCAGAGCAGGAAGTTGCTGATGCGCATCTCGCCACTGGTGCGGATCAGCAGGTCAGGATCGGAGAGGCCGGTGGTGTAGAGAAATTGGGAAAAGAGGGCCTCGTCAATCTGATCCGGCTGCAGCAGCCCCTGCTGCACCAAGGTGGCAATGGAGCGGCAGGCCTGCAGGATCTCCTGTCTTCCCCCGTAGTTGAGGGCCACCGTCAGGCAAATGCCCTTGTTGTGCTGGGTGCATTCCACCGCATGCACGATGGTTTCCTGCAGAGAGTGAGGCAGAGCCGACAACTGGCCGGCAAACTGGATGCGCACCCCCTGCTGCACCATTTCCCCCAACTCCCGCCACAGCACCTGTTCGAACAACGTCATGAGGAAATCCACTTCCTCGCGGGCACGGCCCCAGTTCTCGGTGGAGAAGGCATAGGCGGTAAGGGCCGGGATCCCCCAATCATTGCAACAGCGCAGCAGCTCCTTCAGGGCCGATACCCCTCGCTGATGCCCAACGCTGCGGGGTAAACCCCGTTTTTGCGCCCAACGCCCGTTGCCATCCATCACCACCGCCACATGGCGGGGCAACAACTGGGGATCCAGGTCGGCAGGCAAGTGCAGAAGATGGGCAGGAGAAAGGGTCATGGGGATCAGTCTTTCGGGAGGGTTTTCTCAGGTTTGCGAAAGAGTTTAGTTAGATCGGAGAGGGATCCCCACCAGCGCAGCGGCCCATTGCGAAACCAGGGGTAGGCCCACAATCCCCGTAGCGGAGCATCTCGTTTTTTGGCATCGCGGGGATTGCGCAACCGCTGTACCAGCAGCTCGTGTAACTTGGCACTGGTCAGAGGTCGCTCGATGCGCCCACCCTCCGCCAGCGAGATGCAGCCCGTTTCTTCTGAGACCACAATACACAAGCAATTGGTCTGTTCTGTGATCCCCATCGCAGCACGGTGCCGTGTGCCCAGTTGCCGAGAGGCGGCCCGCTCCGAAACCGGTAGGATTACCCCCGCTGCGCGAATGCGATCCCGATGGATGACCACAGCCCCATCATGCAACAAAGTTGAAGTCTGGAAAATGGTCTGCAGGATCTCCCGCGACACCCGCGCCTGCAGAGGTACCCCTTTGTCGGTAAAGACCCGCGAGTCAATCGGCTGCTCTGGCTCGATGACAATCAGCGCTCCTGTGCGGTTTTGGGAAAGTTCTCGCACCGCTTGCACCAGTTCTTCCACCAAATCTTCCTCAGGATCCTCCTCGTCGTCGCCTGCGTTGCTTGGCCACTCCATGCGGATAGCTCTTGCCAGTTGCTCCAGCAGCCGGCGAAACTCCGGTTGAAAGAGCACGCCCATGGCTACGGCTGCGCCCAGGAGCAGGCGATCCAAGATCAGGTGAACCAAGGGCAGAGAGGCTGTGGCCAGGTACAGCACCAACAGCACTATAAATCCCCGCACCAGCACCCCAGCACGACTCTCGCGGGTGTAATAGAGAGCCAAGGCCAACAGAAAGACGGCCAGAGCCCAGTCCAAGAGGCTGAGAAAGTTAAACTGCTGTAGCCAAGCCCATAAGGCCGCCAGCATGGCGAAAAACCCCGTTCACGCTCCCCTCATTGCGGGCCTTCTGACTGTGCCGTTCTGCACCTCAGAACCCCTGTTGGACTGCGGCCCCCAGACCAGCCTACCACTCACCTCCTGGCTGTCTTCCAGTCTTTCTCGCATGAGGTGCGTTGGCTGCGGTCGGCGCTGCCAGGAAAGGCTGTGCCTCTACTGACCAGATGGGTATGGGCAAACTTCCCCTTCAACGCAGCAACCGCTCCGGCAGAACATCCTGACGGATTAGGTCGGCATAAGTTTCTCGCCGCACAATCAACTGGGCCTCTCCCTCGTTGACCAGCACCGCGGCTGGCCGAGGGAAGCGATTGTAATTGGAAGCCATGCTGTAGTTGTAGGCCCCCGTCGCCAAAACCACCAACACTTCTCCTGCCATTGGAGCGGGCAGAAGCACATCCTTCAACAGCACATCCCCCGACTCGCAGTGTTTGCCGGCCACCGTTACCCGCTGCGTGGCCTCTGCCTCTGGTCGGTTGGCCAGAAGGGCGGTATAGCGGGCTTGGTAGGTGATCGGGCGCGGGTTGTCGGACATACCACCGTCGATGGTGATGTAGGTGCGTCCCTGGGGCAGGTCATCGCTGGGAGGGATCCGCTTTTGCCCTCCCAGGGTGTAGGCGGTCACGGCAGCCGGCCCAATCACAGATCGTCCAGGCTCGCAGAGCACCTTGGGCAAAGGGATCCCAGCCTGGGCAAAGGCTTGTTGCACCGCCGTCGCCACAGTTTCCACCCACTCCGGGATGGAGGGGGGATCATCGGATTCGACATAGCGGATCCCCAGGCCCCCACCCACATTGAGCTCTTGTAGGGGCAGCCCTCTGTCCAGCCCTTGCCGCCAGATCTGGGCCAGCACCCCCGCCAGGTCTCGGTGGCCCTGCAGATCAAAAATCTGCGACCCAATGTGGGCGTGGAGCCCGACGCACTGCAACTGAGGATGGGCGGCCAAAAAATCCAGCACTTCCGGCAATTGCCATCGCCCGATGCCGAATTTGCTGTCGGTTTGCCCGGTACGAATGTACTCGTGGGTGTGGACGTCGATACCGGGGTTAACCCGCAGGAGCAGCCGCGCTGGCCGTTCGGGTGTGGCCAGGGCCGAGACCTGCTGCAGCTCGTACAGGCTATCCGCCACCACAGTACAGCCTGTCTCCAGGGCTAAGTTCAGCTCCTCAAGAGACTTGGCGTTGCCGTGCAGATAGAGATCTTCACCTTTGGCCCCCGCCTGCAGGGCTGTGTACAGCTCCCCGCCGGAAGCCACATCCAACCCCAGCCCTTCTTGCAGAGCCAGAGCACAAATGGCCAGGCAGTTCCAGGCTTTCGTGGCGTACAAAACCCGGGATCCCCCGGCGTAGCAGCGGGCCCAGGTGTCGCGGTAAAGCTGGCAGGCGCGGCGCAGCGTCCACTCGTCCAGGATGTAGAGAGGGGATCCGAACTGGCGCACCAGCTCCACCACGTCGCACCCCCCAATTTCCAAGTGCCCCCGGCTGTTGATACGGCTGGTCAAGGGGCGCAAAGACTGGTTGGGGGAAAGGGTCTGCTCTGGATGGGTGGGAGTGCCGAGGGTCGAAATCATGGTCAGGGGCCGAAGGACTGTTTTCAACGATATCAAGTTCCGCGTTCAGCTTGTCTTGAAAAATGTCCAGCCCCGACCCGATCCGGCTTTTTCCGGCAGCTTCCCTCTGTAGCCAGCTCTGGCGCCACCTCATTGTCTGCACGAGGATCCGATGGCTTCCCAGCTCTGGCCTCTCGATTAAGGCGGCTGATGATGGGAGCAGGTCTGATTTGGGCAACACCTTCTGCTATGATGAAAGACCGGTGTCAATGGGTCGATGCCCGAGGGGTTAAAGGGGGCGGACTGTAAATCCGCTGGCTTACGCCTACGTTGGTTCGAATCCAACTCGGCCCACCATCGGCTTTGCCCACGTGGCTCAGTGGTAGAGCACCCCCTTGGTAAGGGGGAGGTCACGAGTTCGATCCTCGTCGTGGGCTTGGCAATTTAGAGATAATCTTCAGCCGATAGTGCCAACGGCAACTGCCTCGCCGGTCAACGAAAAAGCCCGCGTGGCGGTAATGCGCACCGGCACCAGGGATCCCTTCAGTTGCTCTGGATCCCCTTCGAAGAACACCAAGCGATTGCCGCGGGTACGCCCCATCGCCTGGCGGGGGTTTTTCGGGTTGGGGCCTTCCACCAGCACCTCTTGCACCTGGCCTAAGAGTCGGGCGCTGCGAGCGGCAGCCACCTCGGCCACCAGTCGGTTCAGCCGTTGCAGGCGGTCGCTTTTTTCCTCCTCGGGCACCTGGTCGGGCCACTCGGCGGCAGGGGTGCCGGGACGGGGGGAGTAGGCAGCAGTGTTCACTTGGTCAAAGCCGATATCCTGCACCAGTTGCAGGGTTTCTTGGAACTGGGCTTCTGTTTCTCCCGGAAAGCCGACAATGGCATCGGCGCTGATGGCCGCTTCGGGCATGTATTGGCGGATGAGCTGGATGATCTGGCGATAGCGCTCGTGGGTGTAGCCGCGCCGCATCCGCTTGAGCACTTCGTTGCTGCCCGCCTGGAAGGGGATGTGGAAGTGCTCGCAGACTTTGGGCAGCTCGGCGCAGGTGGCGATCAGCTCCTCGGTAAAGTAGCGCGGGTGGCTGGTGGCAAAGCGGATCCGCTCAATGCCTGCCACCGAATGGACGAAGCGCAACAGGCTGGCCAGGTTGGTTTTGGGATCCAGATCCCGTCCGTAGGCGTCGATGTTCTGCCCCAGCAACGTCACCTCGCGGTAGCCCGCTCTGGCCACGTCTTCGATTTCGGCGCGAATGGCCTGGGGCTGTCGGGACTGCTCTTGCCCTCGCACCCGCGGCACGATGCAGTAGGTACAACGCTCGTTGCAACCGTAGATGACATTGATCCAAGCAGTGACCTGGCTGTCGCGGCGGGGCTTGGTGATGTCTTCTGGGATCTCAACCGGATCGGTGGCCACCACCTGGTTTCCGGCTTCCACCTGCGCCAGCAAATCCCCAAGGCGGTTCACGTACTGGGGGCCCATGACCAGATCCAGCTCAGGGACGCGGCGCAACAATTTCTCCCCCTCTTGCTGGGCCACACAGCCGGCCACGATCAGCTTGATGGCCGGGTTCTTGCGCTTGCGCTGTGCCTGGATGCCCAGGTAGGAATAGACCTTCTGCTCAGCATTGTCGCGGATGGTGCAGGTGTTGTAGAGAACTAAGTCCGCCTGCAACTCATCTTCGGTGGCCACATACCCCAGGGACTCCAGGATCCCGGCCATGCGCTCGGTATCGGCGCGGTTCATTTGGCAGCCGAAGGTGATGGTGTGGTAGGTGGGAGCAGCCATGGGAAGAAACAGTACGAAGAACCACCATCTTCGAGCTTAGCGGATCCTTAAAATGGCTGCGGGGCTTGAGACTCCAACAGTTAATCTAGCTAGATAGAAATTCCTACACCGGCAAAGGCTCATGTTGCCCAAGCATCGTCCCAAGCAACTGTCGCTGGGCCCTCTGGAGTCGGAAATCTTGGACATCCTCTGGGATCTGGGCAGTGCCAGCACCCGTCAAATCCACGAGCGCATCTTGGCCGATCCGGATCGGGAGCTGGCCTATGCCTCTGTGACTACAGTTTTGCAGCGCTTAAGCCAGAAGGGCTGGGTGAGCTGTGAGCGCCGCACCGATCCCCAAGGGCGGAATCTGCCCATGCTGTGGCGGCCTCGTCTTTCGCGTCAGGAAGCGGCCAGCCTCAGGGCCTTCACCCACCTGCAGCAGTTTTTGGCTGTAGGGGATCCCGATACGGTGGCAGCCTTTGCCGATAGCCTGGATCAGGCCAGTGTGTCCCAGTTGCAGGCGATTGCCGAACGGCTGCGGGCAGCCCGTCAAGCCAGGAGGGATCCGCGATGAGCCACTTGGGCATGTTACTGCTGGGCTTGGGCCTCAGTTGCCTGTGGCGAGCCCAGGTGCGCCTGGACAGGAGTGGGGGATGGGGCCGACGTTGGCAGCGGGCTTGGATCCACTTCTTGCTGCCCCCGCTGCTGTTGCTGACCACTGCTTTGGCCTTGGCCTGGATGGGGCCGTGGGGACAAATGGCCGGGGTGGGGGGCTGGTTCTGCTACGGCTGTGCTCTGCTGTTGCTGGCCGTGGCCGGCGGCGTGGCCTTGCACTGGATTTGGGAATACTGGCGCTCCTATCGACGTGCCCATCTGCAAGCTTTAGCCCATGTGGATTTGCATGGCTCTCCGGCCTATGTGCTGGATTTGGAGATCCCTTTTGCTGCCCAAGTGGGGGTGTGGAATGCCCAGTTGGTGGTCAGCCGCGGCCTGCTGGAGCAGTTGGATGATGAGCACTTGCGGGCTGTAATCGCTCACGAAGAAGCCCATCGCCACTACCGCGATACCCTCTGGATGTTTGGGGTGGGCTGGCTGCGACGCCTCACCGGCTGGCTGCCCAACACCGAGGCCCTGTGGGAGGAATTGCTCACCCTACGGGAGCTGCGGGCGGATCGCTGGGCGGCCCAACGGGTGGATCCCTTGCTGTTGGGAGAGGCCCTGCTGCAGGTGGTGGGCTATGGCGTGGTGGAGCAACCGGCGGCAGCTTGGGTTGGCTTTGCAATGACCGTGAGTTCAGACTCAGGGCAACGGCTGCAGGAGCGTATCGATGCCCTGCTGCAGCAGGCAGAGTCAGGGCCCGTCGATCCCCTACCCCATTCTTCTTCCATTCGGGGTTGGGCCTGGTTGGGGTTGTCCCTATTGCCTTTGCTGGCGATCCCGTTCCACACCTGAAGATTGACGGCGATTCCTCAACCAAATTGTCCTTGGGTTGGGGAAGCGAGCTTGAAAAAAAACCACCAGTTGACGCCCAAAGCCTGAGATCTGCTTTGCAAGCAGAATGGGATACTCTAGGTCAGGTTTTCTGAACTTCTAGGGACTTACGGCGGTGCAAACCAACTCTTCCCTTTCTGAGGCGACCGGGTCGGCGTGTGATCCCCTTACGCGGGCGCAGATCCTCATCGAGGCTTTACCCTACATTCAGCAGTACCAGGGCCGCGTTATTGTCATCAAATACGGCGGCGCAGCCATGGTGCACCAAGAGCGACGGGCCGAGGTGCTCCGAGACATCGTCTTTCTGGCCTGTGTGGGGATCCGCCCGGTGTTGGTGCATGGGGGGGGGCCGGAGATCAACAGTTGGCTACAAAAACTGGACATTCCCTTCAAGTTTGTGGATGGCTTGCGGGTTACCGATGCCGCCACCATGGAAGTAGTGGAGATGGTGTTGGTGGGCAAGGTTAATAAGCAGATCGTCCAGCTCATCAGCTTGGCCGGAGGATCGGCGGTGGGGCTGTGCGGGCGGGATGGCAACTTGATCAAAGCGCGATCCCAGGGCCGGGCAGAGATCGGCTTTGTTGGGGAAGTGAGCAGCATCAACCCCCAGTTGCTGCAAACCCTGTTGGAAGGTGGACAGATTCCGGTGATCTCCAGCGTGGCTGCCGATGAGACAGGCCAAGCCTACAACATCAACGCCGATACGGTGGCGGGAGAACTGGCGGCTGCTCTGGGGGCAGAAAAGCTGATTTTGCTCACCGACACCCCTGGCATTCTCAAAGATCCTCAGGATCGCAGCTCTCTGATTACGTTGCTGGATATCGAGACGGCTCGCCAGTTGATCCAAGCCGGTGTCGTCAAGGGCGGCATGATCCCGAAGGTGCAGTGTTGCATTCGCGCCTTGGCACAAGGGGTACGGGCAGCCCACATTCTGGATGGGGGATCCCCTCATTCCCTATTGCTGGAGCTGCTGACCGATGCCGGGGTGGGCACCAAGCTTGTTCCTTCTCAGTTTTCCGCTCAGTTGGAAGGACTGAACAACGGATCCCGCTAAGCTTCCTTGATAAAGCGAAGAATCTCCCGCACATGGCCGAGAAACTGGCTATCCACACTGAGCTGAGCCACAGCTTGGTGGGTCTCCTGGCGCAATTGCCTGTGCTCCAGCTCGTTGCTGGCCCGGAACTGTTCCAGTTGGGCTTTGAGCGCGGCCAGCTCCTGCCGCAGGTAGCGCCGGGTTTCTTCCTCCTGTTGGGCCCAAGAACCGGGCTTGCCGGGATCCCATTGCTCCTGCAACTGCTCGACTTGGCGTGTCAACTGCTTTATCCGCTCGGCCAACTCGATGGCATCTTCGCGAGGGATCTGGATTTGCCCTTGCAACTGGGCCAAGCGGTCGGCCAAATACTCGTAGCCCCGGATGGCCGGGCGCAGAGCCGTTAACAACACCGCAGCCACGGCGCTGGGGTAGCCAATGGGGGTGACTTGCCCAACGGCCAAGCCATAGAAAGCCAGAGCCGACAGCCCATGCAGGGCAATGGCCACGCGCAACGACCAGCGGCTGAGCTTTTGTAGGAAAGCCAAGGTTGAATCTTCCACCGGGATCCCTCGTTCCTGAGACACAACCGCCTCCTGCTGAACGGCCTTGGCCTGAAAGTAGAGGTTCCAGGGAAGGGTGACGATCACCACCAGCCACCAAAAGCTGGCGATCCCAATGGCCCAATCGGCCAGCTCCCCAATAGGTAGCCCAAAAGCCCGCAACAGGCCAAACAGGATCCCGCCGCCGATCAACAACAGCAGCCCCGCCACCCAAACTGGGAAAAAGATTTTCGAGTAAGACACGGAGTAAGAGGTTGAGTAAGACATTGCCGGTTTCTCCTCATCAAGCTGCCTACAGCCTGCCCGAACCGAGCGGCCAGAAGCTCCTGAAGCGGCCAGTTTTCCGTCCGTCCCAGAGCCATTAGGGGTGCAGCTATAGCCATTCCCAATGGCGAGGAAACCCTTGCGGATCCCAAACTCCCTCTCCCTCAGGGAGAGCGCTTAGAGTAGATCAGTGCTCTCTATGAGTTGTCTTTGTTGTTCTCGGGTGTAAGCCTGTGAGCCTTGCCGCCTCTCCCCCCGCTGCCGATCTCAGTAGGGATCCCCGCCCTCGGCGAGAAAGCGATTGGCGGCTGCTGCGGCTGCTCTGGCCCTATGCCCGTCGGCACCTCAGGCTGGTGTTGGCGGCCTTGGCCTTTCTGCCCCCTTTGGCCTTGGCAGATGCGGTGCAGCCTCTGATCCTACAGCGGGCTCTGGATGGCCCCATTGCCCGAGCGCTGGAACGAGGTGAGGCCGGGATCCTCTCCGACCTTTGGCCCTATGTGGGGCTGTTGATCCTAACGGTACTGGTTCGCTGGCTCTTCCAAGCCCTGGAAGGGTATGTCAGCCAAAAGCTGGGGCAGTTGATGACCCGCGACATCCGCGACGATCTCTTCGCCCACATTCTGGCCTTGCCGGCTCAGTTTTTCGACCGCACCCCGGTGGGTAAGCTGATCACCCGCATCACCAGCGACGTGGAAGCCTTGGGGGATGTCTTTTCCACCGGTGCCGTCGGCATTGTCAGCGACCTGTTTACTCTGGGGGTGATCGCGGTGGTCATGCTCAGCCAACGCTGGGATCTGGGCTTGCTGCTAATCCTCATCGTCCTGCCCATCAGCGCTGTTGTCCTCGAGTTGCAGCGCCGCTTTCGGGATGCCAACTTTCGCGTGCGCGAAGAACTCTCCAAGCTGAACTCCTGGATCCAGGAGAACATCTTGGGCATTACCGTGGTGCAACTGTTTCGGCGGGAGCGGCTCAATAGCGAGATTTTTCAAACCATGAACCGCCGCTACATCCGGGAAGTGGATCAAACCATCCTTTATGATTCTGCCCTTTCTGCCGTTTTGGAGTGGGTGTCTTGGCTGGCCGTGGCGGCTTTGCTCTGGGTGGGCGGGCAGCAGGTGATGTCAGCCGGTAGGGGCTCACTTGGAGGGGGATGGACGGGATCCCTGCCCCTGCCCAGGGAACCCCTCACCTTCGGTAGCCTCTACGCCTTTATTCTCTTTTCACAACGGTTTTTTAACCCGCTGCGGCAGTTGGCCGAAAAGTTTACGGCCCTACAGGCGGGGTTCACCGCCGTCGAGCGCATCGACGCCATCCTCAGCCTGCCGGTCGCCATCCGGGATCCCGCTCAGCCCCGCCACTTGCCCCCCAATGCCAGAGGAGAGGTGCAGTTCGAGCACGTCTGGTTTGCCTACAACCCCGGGGAGTGGGTGCTCAAAGACCTCACCTTCACCATCCGCCCCGGAGAAAAAGTGGCCCTGGTGGGGCCCACGGGAGCCGGGAAAAGCTCCATCATTCGCTTGCTCTGCCGTCTCTACGACGTAACCCAGGGATCTATTCGCATTGACGGCGTTGATATTCGGGATCTCCCCCAGGCTGAGCTGCACCGCCACCTAGGGGTAATCCTGCAGGATGGATTTTTGTTTTCCGGGGATATCCAGCAAAACATCACCCTAGGAGAGAAGGCAGATCTAGCGGCAGTGGAGCAGGTCGCCCGCCAACTCAACCTGCATGACTTCCTCCGCGATTTGCCCCAAGGCTACGCCACCCCCGTGCGGGAGCGAGGCAACAACCTCTCCAGCGGCCAAAAACAGCTCATCAGCTTTGTGCGGGCCATGTGGCGGGATCCCAAAATCTTGGTTTTGGACGAAGCCACCGCCAGCCTGGATGTGGGCACCGAAGCCCTCCTGCAATCCGCTCTAGACACCCTGCTGCGGGATCGCACCGCCCTGATCATCGCCCACCGCCTTTCCACCATCCGCAATGTGGATCGCATCTTGGTTCTGCAGCGGGGGGAACTCAAAGAGCAGGGATCCCATGCCGAGCTCATGGCCCTCAGCGGGCTCTATGCCAGCCTCTATCGGCTGCAAGATCTGGGCGGCTAGCAGGGGCCCAGGCCGTCAGCGACTGGCGCCAAAGCGAGACCGAATTGCCTTTAGGGTGGTGAAGCTGGCATCCGCGAACGCGATGCGAGCCTTGCAGAGTAACAGATTGCCGTTATCCACGGCAGTGTCTCTCAAGCTGGCCAAACCATCGCTGGCCTGCACCAGGGCACGGCGGCCCCAGCTAGAGAAATTTTTGCTGAGGGTGTTGATCAAGCGTTCCATAGGGATTGGACATTCCGCTCCTTGTCTTCCACCTAGCCTACTCCCCCAGCCGCAGGTATCCACAGAGGGCCATCAAGAAAATTGTTTGTTACAGATTGTTAAAAACTTGCCGTCAAGCCGGCAGACTGGCTATGATAGGCCCCAAGTTTGGCAAGCAATTCAAAGAAAGCGGTTAGCCATGAATCATCGGCCAGAGGTAGTGGAAGGCACAGAGTCCAAGCAGAAGGTGACCCTGTATCTCTCACCTGAGCTGCACCGGAATCTGAAGATTCGGGCTGCCGTGGAGCGGGAGCCGATGTCGGCAGTGGCAGAGAAGGCCATTACCTTCTATCTGCTTCACCCAGAGGTCATTGAAGGGGTACAAGGTAGCGCCTATCGTGTCCATCAATGTCCCAAGTGTAGTCACCCATTTGTTATCCGCGATGGAGAGGTGGTTTCCCTGCACCAGACATCGGCTGCCGAAGCCATCCTTGAAGAGGTGGAGCCAGAATACTGGGGATCGGCTGCTGGCTCGGAAGAGCAACGGCAGGATGCTCTGGTACCCTGCTAGAACGCTCCCAAGCGGGCCCCCTTCAGGAACTTGAGCTGATAGGAGCAGACAGCAACACAGAAGGCTTCTAAAATCCTCTCAAAATCCATCCAACAAGGGCGTACTCCCAAGTGCAATCCAATACCTAGGCAACTCGAACCCCATTTTTCAACCGTTCTGGCGGCTCCTGAAATTTCCCCTCTGCAGTTGGTGTTTCCCATGCAAGAGCTAAGCATCCTCATTCAAGCTCAATACCCACTGCTGTACCTGCTGACTCCAGAGGAGGAACGGGCAGAAGCGGCTCTGGCAGCAATTGCCCGCACCCTTAAGCCTCAGCGTCGCCTATTCATTTGGACAGTTACCCACGGCATCGTCGAATACGGCAACCCCCGCAGCCTCACCCAGCACAACACCCAATCCCCCCAGCCCGCCATCCAGTGGGTCATGGAGCAAAAGGATCCCGCCATCTGCGTCTTCAAAGACCTACATGACTTCTTGGACAACACCGAGGTGAAGCGCTGGCTGCGGGATGCTATTGCCAGCCTGAAGGGATCCCACAAAACCATCCTGCTCATGTCGCCGGTGCAGGTGATCCCGGTCGAGCTGGAGAAAGACATTTGCGTAGTGGACTTCCCCCTGCCGGACATGGCCACATTGGAGCGCGCCCTCAACCGCCAGCTGGAGCAGATCCCGCGCTCCCTGCCTTTGGCTCCTGATACCCGCGAAAAGTTGCTCAAGGCGGCCCTGGGCCTAACGCAGGACGAGGCAGAAAAAGTCTACCGCAAGGCTGTGGTGATGCATGGTCGCCTCACCGAGGCAGAAGTAGACATCATCCTCTCTGAGAAGAAGCAACTGATCCGGCGCAACGGCATTCTTGAGTTTATCGAAGAGGACGAGACCATCGACGCCGTTGGCGGTCTGGAAGAGCTGAAGCGCTGGCTGCTGCAACGCTCTGAAGCTTTTACCGAGCGAGCTCGCGCCTATGGACTGCCCCAGCCTAAGGGGATGCTGATCCTGGGCGTACCCGGCTGTGGCAAGTCGCTGATCGCCAAGACCACTGCCCGTCTCTGGGGCCTGCCCCTGCTGCGTCTGGACATGGGCCGCGTTTATGATGGCTCCATGGTGGGCAAATCGGAAGCAAATCTGCGTAGTGCCCTGCGGACTGCTGAATCTCTTGCCCCTGCTATCCTTTTCATCGACGAGCTGGACAAAGCCTTTGCCGGGTCAGCAGGCTCCAGCGATTCCGACGGGGGCACCTCTAGCCGCATCTTTGGCTCCTTCCTGACCTGGATGCAGGAGAAGCGCTCGCCGGTTTTTGTCATGGCCACGGCCAACCGTGTGGATCGTCTGCCGGGTGAATTCCTGCGCAAGGGCCGTTTTGACGAGATTTTCTTCGTGGATCTCCCCAACATCAACGAGCGGATGGAGATTTTCGAGATCCACCTGAAGAAGCGGCGGCGCGACATCAGCCGCTTTGATCTGCGCCAGTTGGCCGCAGCCTGTGAAGGCTTCTCCGGCGCGGAGATCGAACAAGTTTTGATTGCTGCCATGTACGAAGCGTTTGCCCAGAACCGCGAATTTACCCAACTGGACATTTTGGCAGCAACGAAAGCAACTCAACCGCTATCTCGCACCATGACGGAGCAAGTGGTAGCGTTGAGGGAATGGGCCCAGCAGCGGGCTCGGCCTGCAGCGGCCTCTGTAGCCGAGTACCAGCGGCTGGAGTTCTAGGAGGAGGTGAGGATCCAAAGCTACCTTGACAGAAGCAGGGACGGCAGGGCCCAAACCTTCCCCAAAGAACAGTGCCCATTGTTTGTGTTGATGTTCCAACCCCTACACACAGGAGAGAAACACCATGTCTCATTTTAGCACCTTGCGTACCAAGATCACCGATAGCCAAATCCTGATCAACTCTCTGCGCGATCTCGGCTACACCGTTAAGCTGAACGCCGACGTGCGTGGCTACAACGGCCAGCGTGTTCGCGCTGACATCGTGGCTCAGTTGGAAGGCGACTACGATCTGGGCTGGTCGAAGAATCCCGACGGTTCCTACGACCTGATTGCCGATTTGTGGGGCGTGGCCAAGAAGCACAACCAGACCGAGTTGATCAACTCCATCAACCAGAAGTACGCCGTCAACAAGACCTTGGCCGAGGTGAAGCGTCCTGGCTTGAACAACGCCAACGTTAAAGTGGTGATGCACTAAGCCGGATCCTGTCTCGCCATCGCTGCAGCGATCTACACCGACTAAAGTTAGGAGGGGCTGAATCCAGCCCCTACTTTTTGGCTTGGTTTTTTGATTGGAGGGGCTGCGACCCGAAGGAGGAACCTACGCTTCTGTGAGAGCGGCAATGCCGGGCAGCACCTTCCCTTCCAATAGCTCCAGGCTGGCTCCGCCACCGGTGGAGATATGGGTCATTTTGTCGGCCAGGCCCACTTTTTCCACGGCAGCCACCGAGTCTCCCCCGCCGATGATGGTGGTGGCTCCCGCTTGAGTGAGATCGGCCAGGGTGCGGGCAATGGCTTCTGTGCCCAGGGCAAAGCGGTCGAATTCGAACACGCCCATTGGCCCATTCCAGACCACGGTTTGGCACCCCTGCAGGGCGGACTGAAAAGCTTTTACCGATTCTGGGCCAATGTCCAGACCCATCCAGTCGTCGGGGATCTGGTGGATGGAAACCGTCTGGGCGTTGGCGTCTTTGTCAAAGCGATCCGCTACCACCACGTCCACCGGCAGCAACAGCTCCACCCTTCGCGCTTTGGCTTTCTCCATCAGGGAGCGGGCGAGATCCAGCTTGTCGGTTTCTACCAGGGATTTGCCGGTCTTGAGGCCCTGGGCTTGGTAAAAGGTGAAGATCATGCCGCCGCCGAGGAGGAGCTTATCCACCTTCTCCAGCAGCCTCTCGATGACGCCGATTTTGCTGGACACTTTGGAGCCGCCGATGATGGCTGCCAAGGGGCGCCGCGGATTCTCGATGGCGCCCGAAAGAAACTGCAGCTCCTTTTCCACCAGGTAGCCAGCCACAGCAGGCTGGAGATAGGCGGTAACGCCGGCAGTAGAGGCGTGGGCGCGGTGGGCACTGCCAAAGGCGTCGTTGACGAACAAGTCCGCCAGTGAGGCCAACTTGCGGGCAAATTCCGGGTCGTTGTCTTCCTCTTCTGGGTAGAAGCGGACGTTTTCCAGCAGGGCCACCTGGCCGTTTTCCAGGCCGTTCACCACTGCCTCGGCCTCGGGGCCAATGCAATCGGGGGCAAAGGCGACCGGCTGGCCCAGCAACTGAGAAAGACGGGTGGCCACGGGGGCTAGGCTATTGCCCTCGCGAGCGATCTTAACCGCGCCTGTCTCTTTGTCTTTTTTGACGGGGCGGCCCAGGTGGCTGGCGAGGATCACTTTGGCGCCCGCTTGGATGAGGGCCTGGACGGTGGGCAGAGCAGCCCGAATGCGGGTGTCATCGGTAATGTTGCCCTGGGCGTCCAAGGGGACATTGAAATCGGCTCGCACCAGCACACGCTTGCCGGCCAGATCAAAGCCGGATGACAGCAGGGATCCCAGTGTTTGTTTGGCCATCGTTGTTTTCCCCCGGACTGCAGAAAATCTTTATTTTTTCTTCCGTATGTATCCTACCAGCGATTGGGATCCCGGCAGCGAGACCGATGGGCTCAGGGATCCCCTTGTCCTGCTGCTGGTGCCGGGTTGGCCTTCCGTCTGCCCCTTGGCCCCGGCAATTGTAACGGTTTGCAAATAGAATGAAAGTGTTGCTTTGTCGTTACCCTCATGCGTGTTGCCATTGCTGGTGGCGGGCTGGCCGGGCTGGCCTGTGCCAAGTATCTCTGCGATGCCGGGCATCAACCGCTCCTCTTCGAGCGGCGAGATGTTTTGGGTGGCCTGGTGGCTGCCTGGAAAGATGCCGACGGCGACTGGATCGAGACGGGGCTGCACAACTTTTTTGGCGCCTACCCCAACACGTTGCAGCTGTTCCGGGAGCTGGGCATCTCCGATCGCCTGCAGTGGAAGGAACACAGCTTGATTTTCAACCAGCCGGACAAGCCGGGCACCTATTCCCGCTTTGACCTGCCGGATATTCCCGCTCCTTTCAACGCCATTGTCGGCATCTTGCGCAACAACGACATGCTCACCTGGGGGGAAAAGGTGAAGTTTGCCCTGGGGCTGGTGCCGGCCATGATTCGCGGCCAGCGCTATGTGGAGCAGATGGATCGCTATAGCCTCTTGGAATGGCTGCGGCGGCAGGGTATTGACGAGCGGGTCAACACCGATATTTTCATTGCCGTCTCCAAGGCCCTGGCCTTCATCAACCCGGAGGAGATCTCGGCCATGGTGCCCCTGACGGCCTTGAACCGCTTTTTGCAGCAAAAAGATGGCTCTAGGATTGCCTACCTAGACGGCGCTCCCCCAGAGCGGCTCTGCCAGCCGATGGTGGACTACATTGTCGCCCGTGGGGGGGAAGTGCATTTGAAGGCGGCGTTGCAGGACATTCGTCTCAACCCTGACGGCAGCGTGGCCGGGTTTTGCTTAGCCACCCCCTCTGGGCCGGTGGAGGTGACTGCCGATGCCTATGTCTCGGCCCTTTCGGTGGACGCGCTCAAGGAGCTGCTGCCGGCGCAGTGGTGGGGGATCCCCTTTTTCCAAAAGCTGCGTGAACTGGAGGGGGTGCCAGTAATTAGCCTGCAGATCTGGTTTGACCGCAAGATTACTCACATCGATCACTCCCTGTTTTCCCGCTCGCCGCTATTGAGCGTGTATGCCGACATGAGCAACACCTGCCGGGCCTATGCCGATCCGGAGCGGTCCATGTTGGAGCTGGTGCTGGCTCCGGCTGCCGAGTGGATTGATCGCGGCGATGAGGAGATCTTTGCCGCCACGCTGGAGGAACTGAAAAAACTCTTTCCCCAGCACCTTACCGGCCCCAACCCCGCCCGCGTGCGCAAGTGGGTGGTGGTGAAAACGCCGCGCTCGGTCTACAAGGCTACCCCTGGCAGACAGCAGTATCGCCCCACTCAAGTTACCCCTATTCCCAACTTCTTCTTGGCGGGCAGCTACACCCTACAGCCCTTCCTGGGCAGCATGGAGGGGGCCATCCTCTCCGGCAAGTGGGCGGCGGAGGCCATCAACAAGGGGATCCCATTTCAACGCGCTTCTGTCTCGGCCTCAACTCTGGCAGCTGCGGGGGTCTAGCTCTTCGCCGTCCGCCTCCTATGCCTTTTGAATCTTTCTTTTCCCCACAACCTCTTCTAGGCTATCCGCGGCGTCCGCTTTCCCGTAGTGTTGATATGTGCCCTCGCCGTTCCTCTTCCTTCTCTATCCTGGCCCTGTGCTCCTGGAGATAGCCAGATGAGTCCGCTTGAGCAATCTTTTGCCCTCTGTCGCCAGATTACGGCCAAGCACGCTAAGACTTTCTACCTGGGATCCCTGCTCTTACCCCAGTCCAAACGACGGGCCATCTGGGCCATCTACGCTTGGCTGCGGCAAACCGATGAGTTGCTGGATGGACTGGAAGCCAGCCAGGCAGAGGTGGAGGTCACCCGCAGCAAGCTGGAGCAGTGGGGATCCCATCTGGAGTCGCTCTTCCAGGGAGGCGAGCCGCAAGTCCCCACGGACCTCGCTTTGATCCACACCATCCGCACCTACCGCCTTTCCATCGAGCCGTTTCGCGAGATGCTGCGGGGGCAGAGCATGGACTTGGATACCCAGCGCTACGCCACCTGGGAGGATCTGCGGGTCTACTGCTACCGCGTGGCTGGGGTGGTGGGGCTGATGTGCTCGGAGATCATGGGGTTTGTGCCGGGCCGGGATGGCCGCGAGGAGGCGGTGGCGCTGGGGATCGCCATGCAACTAACCAACATCTTGCGGGATGTGGGGGAAGATGCCCGCCGCGGACGGATCTACATCCCCCTCGAAGATCTGCGCCGCTTCAACTACTCCGAGCGGGACCTGTTTAACTATGTTATTGACGAGCGCTGGATGGCTTTGATGGACTATGAGATCCGGCGGGCTAGAGAGCTCTATGCCCAAGCGGAACGGGGGATCCCTACCCTGCAACCCGACTCCCGCTGGCCGGTGGCCGCTTCTCTGATGCTCTACCGGCAGATCCTCAACGCCATCGAGCGCAACCACTACCAGGTTTTTCGCACTCGCGCCTACGTATCCACCCTAAGCAAGGCGTTGGCGCTGCCGGTGGCTTGGTGGCGTTCCAACTACTACGGCTATTAGCCAACGGTGCCCAACCGGAGTGGTGGCAGAAAATCGGACACAAGACGGCAAGCCCAAAACCCGTGAACGGCGAGGAAAACGTATGGTGAACCGTGCCCTGACCCTACCCTATCAGCAAATTTGGGAAGACAGTTTAACCATCTTCTGGCGGGACTGGCTGGATCTGCGGGGGCGAGTTTGGCAGGTGGTGGCCTCAGGTCTGGTGGCCCCCCTCATCTACATTGTCGCCTTTGGGGTGGGCTTGGGGGGATCCCTGCGTTCAGAGGCTCTGGCCGATGTGGTGGGATCCACGGCGGCAGGCTCCTACCTGCGCTTTATTTTGCCGGGGATGGTGGCCCTTTCCGCCATGACCATCAGCTTTGCCGGCACCACCTTCTCCATCTGTGGATCCCGGCTCTTCACCAAAAGCTTTGAAGAACTGTTGCTCCTGCCGGTTCACCCGCTGTCCTTACATCTGGGCAAGGTACTGGCGGGCATTGCCCGCGGCCTGCTGACAGCCCTGGGCGTCTTGGCGGTGGGGGTGCTGGGCACCGGCGCTTGGGGCCTTCTCCACCCTCTATCGCTGTTGATTCTGCTGCTCAATTGTGCCGTTTTTGCCGGCATTGGAGTGATTGCCGGGTTGAAGGTGCCCAGCCTGGAGAGTGTGGGAGTGCTCACCAACTTTTTGATTACCCCCATGTCTTTTCTGGGGGCCACCTTTTTCGATCCCGCCCAGTTGCCAACCTACCTGCAGGTGCTGGTCTACTGCCTGCCCCTCTCCTACGCCAGCATCGGCATGCGGGCGGCTGCCTATCAGCCCCTCTCCCAGTTTCCCTGGTACACGGTTGGGGTTTTGGGCAGCTTGGCGGTGATCTTGGCCTTTGTGGGCGCTTATCAATTTTCCCACCAGCAGGACTGAGGGTTTTCTCAGTTCCCCTGGCCAAACACTTCTGGATAGCGAGCCAGTTGCTCCTGAAGATTCTGGTCGTAGCGCAGGACAATCACGCGGTAGCCGCCTTCTAGGAGCTGAGCCCGCAGTTGGCGATCCTGCTCGGCTCGAGTTGGCTCATCGTGGACTGCGCCATCACAAAAGACGCAGATATTGGGGTCATAGAAGAAATCGACAACACAGCGGGGCTCACTGATGGACTTCTGGGCATCGTCAGGCAATCGATACCCTCCTTCTGCCAGCGCCTCGAGAAACCTGCGCTCCAGTTCAGACCGAGGGTCAACGAGCTGGCGTAGCCAATCCAAGTGCTCTTGTCGGGAGCTGCCTGGGTCAGTGCGACTGTGGGCCAGCTCACCCAAAAGATCCCGAATCTTGTATCGGTCAAGCTCCAGCGCTTCCCTCTGGTTGGCATAGCTCAGCAGGCACTCATAGCAGGCTGCCCGGCACTCAGGCCGGAGATCTTGAACCCCGGCCTCTGAAAGTCTGAAGTGGCAGATCTCCAGAGACGCCTGAGCCACCTCCGCAAGAGCCTCTGGCTCCTCCACCAGCCGACGCAGGACGCCGGCTCCTCCTTCTGCCGTCTCATAGAGGAGAATAGCCCGATGGGATCCCTGGCCAATGGACTCGGCGGCTAGCTCCGACTCCTCCAGCTCGAAAGTCTCTTCGATCCCCCGCTTAAGGGCGTAGCGCAGGCTGGTCTCCAAGGTCTGGGGATCCCCTAGACCTGGTTGAACCAGGCGCACCAGCAACAGGTTTTGAGTACTGCGCACCGCCAGGCAGACGCGCTGCAAACGTGTTGGGTCGGAAGAGCCAGTTCTGCTCTGCTGGATCTGAGTTCGAGAGAGAACTTCGCCAGTGTCAAAGTTGACCAGAAAGCCCTGCCCTCCACTCCCTCGCCAGCCGTAGTTAATACGCAGCAGAGTGGCGGCTGGGGCATAGCGCAAGTGAAGCAGTTGGGTTTGCCCCCTTAGGACATCGGCTGCTTGAACGCGGTAGCCGGAACTTTTGGGAGCAAGCTGAAAGAAGGTCTGCAGCTCATATCCCCGCCGCCGCCGTTCTTCTTCATCGGCTGTGATGCGATCCCGGCGCTGCATGCGCACGTTGGGCATTTCGAGGAGATGGGTCAGCCGGCTGTTTTGCCCATCGAACTGGGTGCCGCAGACGGGGCAGCAATCCAGGCAGGGATCCGCAAAAGCTCCACAACTCAAGCAGAGCTTTTGAGTACTTTTGCGCTCCTCCAGGCCGCCGGGCGGAGCCTGAAAAGCCACCGATTCCCACTGGCAGCCTTCGTGGTAGAGGAAGTTGTGGGGTGCGAACTCCCGAACGGCCAAAAACCGGGGTCGGGCGATAAACTCCCCTTCGCTGCCGCGGGGCACCCAGGCCCGGACAGGCAAGGCCGGAAAGTTGTAGCCAGGGAGGAACCCCTCGCTGGCCAGATAGCGGTAGGGGTAAAAGTCACCTTCCTCCCGCTGGGTATCGATCTGTAACAGCAAGTTGCGCTGGCGCAGGGCTTCTTGCTGGCGGCGCTCAGCTTTCTGCTGGCTTTTCCTTTGGCGAGCTGTTTGGAGCTCTTGGTGAGCAGCTTCCAACTGTTGGGTGGCGGCCCGATACAGCTCCCGCCAGCGGTTAAAGGCCCGGTCAAACTCGCGTGGCGCCTCTTCAATAACCTGCCGGATCCAGCGCTTGTTAAACCAGCCACTTCTGTCTAGGAGTTCCCGGTCGGCGGCCAGCAGCTCCTGCACTTGCTCCTCCACTTCTCGCCGGGCGGCCTCCCCTAGTTGGATTTGCTGGGCCACTATCTCTCTGAGGGGCAGCTCTTCCCGATGATCCAAGTCAATGACGGTTTCGATGGAATTGCCCAGAGGCAGGCGCACGCGGGCCAGCCAAACGGCGTGGATGTGAGCCCGCACTAGGGACTCGTTGGCCAAATCCAGGCAGGGAGGTCGCACTCGACCGGCCACCATCTCGGCGCGGCGGCGGAAGTAGTACTGGTCGTGGCTGTTGAAAGCACTGCAATACGTTACGATTAGCCCCGGTTGCCCCTGGCGGCCTGCGCGTCCACTGCGCTGAGCGTAGTTGGCCGGCGTTGGAGGGACGTTGCGCAGATGTACCAGATCCAAATCGGCAATATCGACCCCCAACTCCAGGGTTGGCGAGCACACCAAATAGGGAAGGCGTCGAGCTTGATCCTCCCCGCGAAAGCGCCTTTCTCGCTGCTCCCGCTCTCCTGGCCGAACCACTTGGGCAGTGTGCTCCCTAGCCTCCAGGGATCCCAGCCCTACTGCTCCAGTTCGATACAGGCGTTGGAAGAAGAAGTTGACAGAGCGGGAGGGGGCAGCGTAGCCCTCCTGCCGAGCGCGGCGGGAATACAAGGGATCCGCAAGGGGGGCAGATTCATCTCCCAAGCACCAGAGGAGACATCCGGCATCCAGTTGATGGGCTTCTTGGCCATTTCTCTGGTGAGATCTCAACAGGCCATAGCCGACCAGCAAAGAGAGAAGGGATCCCAGAAGCTCGTCGTAAGCTTCTCTGGTCAGCTCGAGATACTTGATGAGAAAACGCCCAATAGCGCTGCGGGGGCCCAAGCTATGAACTTGCAAGTCCTGCCGGGACTGGCTCTGGCGAACAAAGTAGCTAGCCGTCCGCAGTTCGTCATGCTCCTCTAGGCCCCAAAACTCGTTGAGATGTTGCTCGGCCCGCCGGCGCAGCGTTCTCTGGGGTTCTTTCTCGAGCAGACGGACATCGATGGCCAATTTCCGCCGAAACTGATCCAATACGGCCCGCAGCAGGCCCTCTCGCTCGCCAACGGTTGCTTGGCCAAACCAGGGGTGAAGGGAAGCCAGGGCAGGGCTTTGGCAAAGCTCTTTGAGCCCGCGGTATTCGATTTTCAGCAGCCCCACCTGTTCCAGGTTGGGATGGGTGACCCGCCAGCCGCGCCGCAGATCTTCGTAGAGACGGTATTCTGTCAGGTCTGTAAAGGTCTGCCAAACGTCCTGAGCAAGGGAAGACTGGGGATCCAAGGAGGGGTTCTGGGCAATGTCAGCAAGGCTAAGACCTGAGGCCCGCACTACTTCTCGGGCCACTTCAGCGAAGCCCAACTCTTTTTTCTGCTGCAGGGCGGCATACAGCGAGGCCCGCAGGAGGGCCACATGGACAAAGTCGTTGAAGTGGCCGGCTTGTAGCGAGGCATCTTGGCGATTGTCAGTAAAAGTCAGAAGCTTGTCGCGAGCCGCTTGCGTCTGGGCCGTATGGCGCAACAGAGAGGTGGCAAGGGTGGTGGTGGCGCTGGAGCGGCCTTCGCTGGAGAGGGAAGCCAGCTTGACAAACTCCCGCTCGCGGGCGGTGTAGTACTCGCCGCAGGCCAAGCAGAGGGAAAAAGGCTGGGGCTGCCACCACATCTTCTGGGCCTCCGCCTGGGGTTGCTCGGAAAAGGATCCGTCGGGGCGCACCCAGACTGCTTGGGGGACGCGGCTTTTCCAGTTGGGCTTGAGCCTGCCCTCAGGGGTGTACCAATCTTCAGGGATCTGCTCTGGCGACCACTCGTTTTCAACGGGATCCAGGCTCAGGTAGCCGGCTTGCTGGTCTTCAGCCTCCTCCATCTCTTCTCCGATGGGATAGGGCAAAAACTGCCCCCTTGCCTTCAAGACATGGTAATAGTCGTGCCCGCACTGGCGGCAGAACTTGACGGGGAAAAACAGCTTCCCTTCCCCAGCTTGCATTTGCCCTTCCAGGGAAAATTGCCGCTTTTCCCGGCTCTCCAAGGTGGCGTACAGGGTGCGGCCCTGGGAGATAAACTGGTGCAGCTTGAAGGCGACTCCCCAAGTGCTGCCCTCTTTGAGGCTGCTGGCATGGGCCAGAAACTGGCGCAGGGATTTGGCGCAGGTTGCGGGATCCCTGGCGGCCACCTCGGCCAGTTGGGCGGCTACCTTGGAAAGCTCCCTGGGCACGCGGCGCCTGAAGCTGCCATCGGGACTTTGCTCCAGGCCCAGCTCATACTCTAGCCAGCGCATCAGGGGATGGCGGCGCAGATCGGCCTGGTTTGTAGGCCAAGGCAAGTCCAGGGCGCTCTTCAGCTCTGCCACCGTGGGTGGGCCGCCCTCGGTGAGGGGGGCCAGGGTTTCCTCAATGACGTGCTCCGGCCCAAAGGGATGGCCGAAAAAGCGGCTGGCAAAGGCGGCTACAGTCTGGCGGCGCTCCTGGGCGTCGGCTTCTGGTCGGGAGATCATGGTGGCGCTGGTGCCAATATGCACCAAGTTCTTGGCCCCACAGCGTCCTTTTAGGCGGCGAACCAGCATGGCCACATCCGCCCCTTGCCGACCCCGGTAGGTGTGCAGCTCGTCAAAGACCAGAAAGCGCAGCCCTCCCATCTCGGGATTCAAAAACCGCTGATCTTCAGGACGAACCAGGAGGAGTTCTGCCATCACATAGTTGGTGAGCAGAATTTGAGGTGGATCCCGCCGTAGCTGGTCTCGTTCGTTTTCCGAAGTTTCCCCGGTGTATCTGGCAAAGCGCACCGGAAAAGGGCGATGGTAGTTGCGCTCGTACCGCTCGCACAGGGCTTGCAAAGACTGGTATTGAGAGTTCACCAAGGCATTCATGGGGTAGACCACAATGGCCACCACCTGATGACGGGATCCCCCCTGGCGGATCCAGTTGTCGAGAATGGGCAGGAAGTAGCAAAGGCTTTTGCCGGAGCCGGTGCCGCTGGTAACCACAAAGCTTTCCCCGGCCAGAGCTTTCTCGATGGCCTCCTCCTGGTGGCGGTAGAGGCGAAAGGGCCTGCCATCTTCAAGGCGGAAAATGTGGGCTGTTTCTTGGGCAATGCGCCCGGCCTCGGCCAGCTCGTCAACGGTTGGGCCGGGCACATAAACAGGGCTTAGCTGGATGAGAGGCTCTGGCCAGAGGTGGATCCCTTCCTCTAGAGCTTGATTCACAAAGGCTTGCGCCCGTTGGTCGCCAATGAGAAAAAAGGAGCGGACAAAATCGCGATAGTCGTCCAGAACAGTGGCGTGGAGATCAAAGATGGTGGACATCGAATCTGCCCTTAAGGCCCGCTTGGTTAGCTCAAGCCTAGCTTGAAGATGCCGCAAGTGGTGTTTGCAACCCCACTCGCCAAGATCTACGGCCCGCTGAACGGCAAAAAGATATCTCCGAAGTGGGATCGGCGATGCGCCGGCTTCCCCCACACCTCCAGTACCCGCCGACGGCTGCAGCGTTCTCCGAATGCAGGAACCAGAATCCCTTGCCTTTAGGCAGGGGGCATGTCAAGAGAAAACTGGTCTGCAGAAGGCCACCTCCGCCTCATGGACGAATAACCCGCAATCCTAGATGCGCCTCGTAGCCATCGAAGTCACTGTCGTGGTGGAGGAGCGGAACATTGTTCTCAATGCACCAAGTGGCAATCAAACTGTCTATTGTTTTGCGCACCGTCACGCCTTTGCGACGCAACAAGCGAAAGTTCTGCGCACTTTTCACCGCCAGGGAGGGGTTAACCATTTGCACCTGATGCAATTTCACCAGAGCACAGCGAGCCTGCTCGAAATCGGCATCTTTGCGAAAGCCCTGCAAGACTTCTGCCAAAATCAGGTCGCCCACCAGGATAAGAGTTTGATCCAGGGCCCAATCCAGATAGTCGGTGTGAAGCGATGAAATGCCGTTGAAGTAATCAATCCAGATGGTGCTGTCCACCAGGATCATCCTCACTCCTGCAGGCACGACAGGCGTTGCTGCTGCAAATTGCCCTCCCATTTCAACTTGCCGCGTAAGTTGCGGATCTCAGCTTGCTCGTGTAGGCGAATCAGGACACGCAGCGCTTCGTGAATCACCTCGCGCTTGGTCTTGAGGCCGGTTACCTGGCGGGCACGCTCGATCAGGTCGTCATCCAGGACGATGTTGGTGCGCATGAGGAGCCACTTGTGTGTATAGAAATGCAGATCTATGTGTATTCTAAGCTTTTATTGAGTGCTGCGCCAGCTTCTCCCACGCCTCCAGCACCAGCCGCCGCGTGCGGTATTCGCCGAACTGACTCAGTTCCTTCTCCTTCAGCACGCGAAAGGTTTTGCCGGGGAAGGTGCTAGCAGCAGCGCGGGTAGCGTAGCCAGCCGAGTCGAGCGGGTCTGCCACCTCTTCCCGCGGGTCGAGTATGTCTTCCAGTTCGCGTTCGGTGAGGTCTGCCGGGTCGAGGATGTAGCGCAGTTGCTTGCGCGTCAGGCCGTAGAGCTGGGCGTAGTACGCATCGAGTTCGGCACGCAGCACCGCGCGGCGGTCTTCGTCCCAGCGAAAGGGCGGAAAGGGGATGCCCTTCTGCGGGTTGGTTTCGATCTCCGGGTAAGCGCTGATCCAGGATGGCAGGCGCCATTCATGCCTGCCGACAGCAATACGGTTTGCATCCCACGCAGCATGGATGGCTGCCCGCAGCCCTTCATCAGCTTCGTTCCACACATCGTCGGCGAAGGGCTTGAGATCCCAGGCAGTATAGGTCAGTTCCAGTGCGCGCGGCACAATGAAGGCGAGATCGGCGGGGGTGTAGGCAGTGGGGGGAAAAATAGGGAGTTGGCGGAGGATGAAGAAAGTAAGATGCGTCCCACCAATTTTCTGGCGCAATGCCCAATCAAAAATCAGGACATTTAGATTGGCTAGAAAACACGAGAGATGAATAGCCGAAATCTCACCCGTAAGGACTATGGGCATCGTATGTCCTACCCCAACTCTGGGCAGCAGGCTGAAGATGGCAGTGCGCTCGTTAGTGGCGTTAGTAACATCGCGGAATCCCACCAACCACCCACGCTGCCAGTCGCCCAGGCGCTTCGTTACTTCTTCAGCGGGCACCCAGTACCAGGGCAGAACGACGAAGTGCGGATCGGCGTGCTGGCGCTCGTCGGGGGTGGGCAGTTGGGTGCTGGAACGCGAATCCACTCCTTCATACGTGCCGTAGCGGTGGTCGTAGTGCCAGATCATTTTGGCTTCGTAGAGCGGGAGGTAGTGCGTTGCGGTGGATGGCTCACCCCTGACAAACACATTCCCCACCAACCGATACCCCTGCTGCTCCAATTCTGCCCGTGTGCGGAAGAGGTGCGAGTCAGAAGACATATTGAACAACCCCTGCTTAAACTGCACGCCCCAGGGGTTGACCCTCACCCCCAGCCCCTCTCCCGTGGGGAGAGGAGAGTCGTTCACCAGCACTGGCACGCGCTGATAGATGGCGCGGGTCAGGTCGGCGTCTTGCTGGGTGCGGAAAACGGGCAGGGTGCGGGTGTTGGGGTTGATGCGGGCAATGTCGTCCGCTGTGAGGGTGAAAACGCGACGCGGGTCGCGCAGGTGATCGGCATGGGTGGCAAAGAAGGCGAAGACCATCGGCGCCGCTTCGCACACGCCGGCTGGCGTCGGTTGCCACGATCCTGCCAGGGTGAGGAGGCAGAACTTCATGCGGCTATCCACTGCCGGAAAGAGTCGCTGGCGGTTCTCAAAATCGAACAGACTTGCCAGTTGCCCCTTGCCTGCCAGATCGGCGAAGAAGAACTGGTTGGTCGCGTCGGTGGCGATGCCGGTGGGGACGATGATGCCCGCCCGCCCCCGGATATTGAGCAGGCTACGCACCCGTTCGGCAAAGACCGAGTAGGTGTTGATACGGCCGCGGCCGGCGAGGGGATATTGACCACTGCCCCGTAAAAAGCGGCTGGTGCTTTCGGCGCCGTGCAGGGCACGCTGGTAGTCGTGCCAGAGGGCGGGGTTGGTCTTGGGTAGGTCGGCGATCAGCCGTTTGCGGGCGGCGGCATTAGAGGCGCGGGCGATCTGGGCATCGCGGCTGGCGAAGAATTCCTGCTCTTCCAGTTGAATTTGCTCCCAGGGCGGGTTGGAGAGGATCACATCAAAGCCGCCACTTTCAAACACCTCCGGGAACTCCAGCGGCCAGTGGAAAAACCGGTTCTCGACGGCGAGGGCCTGAGCAGTGGCAAGGGCCTGGGAGGGGGTTCTCTCCTGCAGTCGATCAGCCACGGCTTGGGTGGTAATGGCCCTAGAGAAGTCAGGGATCAAGGGCTGGAAAAAAGCGGCTGTCCACAGGTTGCAGGCTTCCACTAGGTCGTGTTGATCTTATGTTAGGATAGAGAGAGTAATTTATAGAGGAAAGAGGATGAAGTTGGTTTTTTTAGATGAAAACAAATGGCAGAAGATATTGGCTTTTTTACAGACAGAAGAGAGAGTTAACATTGGGAAAGAAGCAAACTGCAAACAGTTTATTGAAGCAGTTCTTTGGATAGCCCGTTCCGGTGCTCCTTGGCGCTACCTCCCAGAAGGATATGGCAA
>NZ_JANSIG010000008.1:0-54253 GCF_047461975.1 Synechococcus sp. R55.3
TTCTACTCAAAGCTTTGCGGGATACCGCCATTCTGTTTGGAAACAAACAGAATGCTATCGCTGCATAGTTGAACAGTGATGTTCAGCAGTGTTCAGCGTAAATGTATCAGCCCTGTCTTGAGCGCAATTATAGCCACTACTTCCCGTTCCTCCGGGCAGAACTGGGTCAAGTCTGCCTACGGCCGCAGGCCGATTCCCGACCACTGCACGCAATGACGGCCCTGCTCATCCTTCAGGGATCCATCGCGGCGATAGGAAAAGAAATCTTGGGGCTGGCTGAGGGTGCAATGGGGGCTGACGGCAATGTGTTCAGGGGGGATCCCTTTGGCTTGGGCTTGGGCACCGTTGACCCAGCGCAGATCCAGGCGAACCTTGCCAGGCAGAGGATCGGGCAAGAGAGCAGCGCGGGCATCCAGCCCTAGGGGTAGGCTTTGCAGCACCTGCTCCGCCACCTCCTCTGACACCTGATAGACCGACCCCGAAATGGAAGGCCCGATGGCCACGCGGATCCCAGCAGCAGGGATCCCCGCCCGGAGAAACTCCTGCAGCACCTTGGGCAAAATCCCCGCAGCAGTGCCTCTCCACCCGGCGTGAATGGCCGCCACCCATTCTCGACTGGCCACCAAAATCGGCACACAGTCAGCGGTGCAGACCCAGGCAGAATCCCCTTGGCGGCGGGCAATGACCGCATCCGCCTGAGAACGGGTAGAGATCCCTTGACCAACAGAGCAGTCCTGCTCTCCCTTCTGTCCAAGGGTTTCCGTGATCCCATCTGCCCAAACCCAGTTGCAGCCATGCACCTGATGGCCCCACGCGGCCCGTTCAGGGGGCAGTTGCAGCCGAGCGGCCAACTGAGATGGGGGATGGGGATGACCTTGGCGAGAGCCAAAAGCGTGAGGCCACTCCGCCAAAAGCTGACACTCCAGCCAGCGCCATCTCTCTGCCTGCTGCCAAACCCACAAGGCGGAGCCACTCATCGGCGGGAGCTACCCGGACCAGCAATCGGCGGGGATCCTTGAGACCGATGTTGGGCGTGGAGATGACCCACCCGCTCTTCCAAACACATCTTCAGCTCAGCAGGGTTAAACAGCATCGGCAAAAAATGAATGCTTTTGGTTTCTCGGAAAAAGAACAACACCGGCAGCGGCGGCCAGAAAATTTGCCAATCCTGCCACTCGCTGTAGGGAAACTCGCGGATGCGCTTGGAGCCGCTGTAGACCTGCAGCGCCGTCCTGGTAAAGGCCAGCCCGATCAGAGAGGTCTGCACCATCAAAAACAGGCCGAACAGACCCACCCCCAGCCCCGCCCAAAGCGAAAGCCAGAACAACGGTACCGCCAAAGCCAACACCGACAGGCTGAGGCGAAAATCCGGAGTCAATAGATGGGCAGAATTGGGCCTGATCATGCCCCACTCCTCCTCTCAGGGATCCCAGACCCATTCTAGGCCGCCTCGGCAACTCTTCAGAAGTCAGAGGATCTGTAGGACATAGAGGAGAGAGCCTCTTCTCGAAATCAGGGAACGAGGGGCAAACCGAACCCGTTTTTTGAGTTATCCCGAAAAATACTTGGGATCCTGGGGAAATTGGGGTTTGCCATTGAGCTTCTTCCCACAGCTGGCCGATACAACCGCGCAGGCGGGATGGAATCCTCGCGTAGCTCTCAACTGAGGGCCTCACCGCGTGCGATGGTATACGATAAACTCCAGAGTTCCGCAGGTTTACAGATCAGAACCGGCAAGACGACCCCCATCTACCCAAATGCGCCCTTGGGAAAACCGGCATAATACGGATATAACGAGTGCTTACTGCTAACCCGCACAATTCGTTGGACCTCTCCATGCCTCTCGACCCTCTCTCTCAGTTGCCAGAGGAGCCAACCACTCAGATCCCCTTGGAGTTTTACGAGCGCAGACCCCAGCCTGAGGCAACTGCGGCCTTTCTAACGGTGCTCAGCGGCGCCAATGTGGGCATGACGTTTCCCTTGGCAAGGGGTGGGGTTTTGGGGCGCAGCCACCGCGCGGACATTCAGCTCTTGGATCACGCCGTCTCCCGGCAGCACTGTCGGCTGGAGAGAGAAGATGAAGGTTATGTCCTCACCGACCTGGAGAGCCTCAACGGCACATATGTTAACGGCGAGCGCGTCAGCCGCGTTCTCCTGAAGGATGGAGATTACATTCAAGTGGGGGCCAGCACCCTCAAGTTTGCCTACTACAACGCGGCAGAAGAAGCCTTCTTTTTGCAAATGGCCACTGCTGCCCTCTATGACCCGCTAACCGGTCTGTATAACCGACGTTTTTTCCTGAAGCAACTGGAGCTGGAGATCCCCTTTGCTCTTCGCCATCAAATTCCTCTCCACGTGCTCTACCTGGATTTGGATGGGTTTAAGCAAATCAACGACCGCTGGGGGCACTGGGTTGGGGATCAAACCTTAATCCAGGTGGCGCGGCGATTGCAAGCTCACGTTCGCCAAGATGATCTGGTGGCCCGCTTGGGGGGCGATGAGTTTGCCCTATTGGTGCGTGGGATCCCAAACCCGCAAATCTTGGGGCTGACAGAACGCTTGCGGCAGGCCGTCCAGTCCCTGTCGGTGCAGGTGGAAGCGGAGATCATCTCCCTGAGCTGCAGCGTGGGCATCGCCTCTCTGCTGGAGCTGGAAGAAGGAACTGACCCACAAAGTCTGCTGGCTGCTGCCGACAAAGCCCTCTACCGGGCCAAAGCTGAGGGTGGTAACCGAGAGACTTTCCTGTAGCTCGAGGCCACCTGTTGGGGTTCAGGATCCCTCCACCAAACTGGCGTAGGCTTCGGCACTCATGGTGTCTTCCAAGTCTTCGGGGTTGGCAATGCGCACCTTGATCAGCCAGCCATCGCCATAGGGATCGTCAGCAAGGCTTTCGGGGCTCTCCACCACCGCTGTATTCACGGCCACCACCTCTCCAGAAAGAGGGGCATAGAGATCTTCGACGGCTTTGACCGATTCCACCGAGCCAAAGCTTTCCCCTTTTTCAATCTCTGTCCCTTCTTCGGGCAAGCCCACGAAAACGATATCCCCCAGTTGATCGACGGCATAAGCTGTGATCCCAATCACCGCAATATCATCCTCAACATGGATGTACTCGTGGGTGTCCACGTAGCGCAGATGGGATGGATACTCCAGGGCCATGCCGGTTCTCCCGTAGAATTCAGTGGATTATTCTAGGGTCAACCCTTGAAGATGGTAAAGAGCGGATCCCAAGCCCGGCCCGCTAGAGAAACTCCATCAGCAGCCGATTGACCGTTTGCGGAGCTTCCTGCTGCGCCCAATGGCCGCATTCGGGGATGTACTCCTTGCGCAGGCCGTTGGGGAAAAAGGGATCCATCCCCTCGGTTAGCTCGCGGCTGAGGGCAAAGTCTTCTTCTCCCCAAATCAGCAGGGTGGGGGCGAGGATTTGCCGCATGGGCTGCAAAAACAGGTTCTGCAAAGTGGGCAGGTTAAAAAGCTGGCGGTAGTAGTTGAGGGCAGAGGTGAGAACCTTGGGTTTGGAGAGGGCCTCTTGGTAGAGCTTGAGGTCGTGGCGGGTGAAGGCGCTTTTGCGCACCGAAGTTTCCTGGAAAATGCGGCGCACCCAATCTCCCAAGTCCCATTGCAGCACCCACTCTGGCAGCCAAGGCAACTGAAAAAAGAACAAGTACCAACTGCGGCGCAGTTGATCCAAGTTGCTCAAGAACTCCCGCCGGAAGCAGGCCGGATGGGGAGAATTGAGGACGGCCAGCTTGCGAATCTCCTCAGGGAAAAATTGCGCCCAGTGCCAGGCAATGGCTCCCCCCCAATCGTGGGCTACGACCACCGCTCTTCGGGCCCCAAAGTGGCTTAGCAAGCCGCGGATATCCTCGGTAAGGGTATCCAGGTCATAGCCGTGATCCGGTTTGTCGGAATCGTTGTAGCCGCGCATATCGGGTGCCACCACGCGAAACCGCTGCGCCAACACCGGAATCTGATGCCGCCAGGAGTACCAAAACTCCGGGAAACCGTGCAACAAGATCGCCAGCTCCCCTTCCCCTTGGGTGACATAGTGCAGTTGAATGCCATTGGTAAGGGCATAGCCGTGCTGCCAGGTTCCCATCTTGGCGGCTACCTCAGGAGGAAGACGGGGGATCCCTGCTTCTGCCATGTCGTCTGCTCTCGAGCTAACCCATGATTTGGTATCCACCCATACTAACCTTTGCCGTTGGTCTTCCCTTCGCCGGTGCAGGTTTTTTGAGAGGCATCCTACGAAGAAAGCTTAAGAGAAAGTCTGCGGGTGAACAGATTAGATGAACACTAGCGCAGAAGGCCAAAGCCCAACATCTCCTCAAAGCGTTGCTATTTTGGGAGCCGGGGCTTGGGGAAGTACCCTGGCAATGCTGGCTCAGGGGCAAGGGCACCGGGTGCGGGTTTGGGATCGCCGCAAGGGCCTGGATTTGGCAGAGGTGCTCCAGGGATCCCAAATTCTCATCTCAGCCGTCTCTATGGCGGGGGTGCGCCCTGTGGTGGAAGCAGTGCGCCAGGTGGGGATCCCACCGCAGGCAATTTTGGTCTCGGCCACCAAAGGGTTGGATCCACTGCAGCTTCTGACCCCTACCCAAATTTGGGGGGCCACCTTCCCGGAGCAGCCCCTGGTGGTGCTCTCGGGGCCTAATCTTTCGGCGGAGATCCGCCAAGGCTTGCCGGCAGCAGCAGTGGTGGCCAGCCGGGATCCCTGGGCCGCTGTGCAGGTGCAGTATGCCCTTTCCTCGGAGCGGTTCCGCCTCTATACCAGCAGCGATCCGCTGGGAGTGGAGCTAGGCGGCACCCTGAAAAATGTTATCGCCATCGCTGTTGGCGTGTGTGATGGCTTGCAACTGGGGGCCAATGCTCGTGCGGCTCTGGTTACCCGCGGCCTGGCAGAGATGATCCGGGTGGGATCCAAGCTGGGGGCACGGGCAGAAACCTTCAACGGCCTGTCGGGGTTGGGGGATCTGCTGGCCACCTGTCACAGTTCCCTCAGTCGCAACTACCGGGTGGGCTACGGGCTGGGCCAGGGCAAGCCTTTGTCGCAGATTTTGGCCGAAATGGAGGGTACTGCCGAGGGCGTTTACACAGCTCCGGTCGTTGTAAAAATTGCCGCCCAACACGGGATCCCCGTGCCCATTACTCAAGAGGTTCACCAGTTGCTGCAAGGGCAGACCACTCCCACCGCCGCTCTCGCCCGCCTGATGGAACGACAACTGACCTCAGAATAGGCTGCCCTCCCCCCCGGCCCCTCTCCCAAAGGAGGAGAGGAGTTTGGGCTACCTGGCATAACCGCAAATCTACGGATGAGGAAAGTTGTTCCGCACTCTATCAGGATTTTTGCAGAGCCGTGGGATCCCAGAATGAGCGATTTGGCGGAGTTTTTTTTCCAGAGTTTCCCTATGCTGCAGCTGTAGTTCTTCGACTTGTTCTTGCATCAACTCGGATCTCTCTGGCTCCGGGAAGGCGGACAGTAGGCCCGACAGGTTGGGCCAGGTCTTTGTTTAATTTTTTACAAAGTTATGTCCAAACGCATCCTGGTGATTGAAGACGAACCCTCTATCCGTACCTACCTGCAGAAGGTGTTGCAAAGAGCGGGGTACGACGCGGTGGCGGCCACCGATGGAGAGGAGGGTTTGCAGATGGTGCGCACGCTGATGCCGGACTTGGTGTTGTGCGATGTGGTGATGCCCAAGCTGAACGGCTATGGGGTGCTGGATGCTCTGAGATGGGATCAGTCCACGGCTCACATCCCCTTTGTCTTTCTCTCCTCGAAAATCTCTCCCGAAGAGATTGAACAGGGGTTATGCTTTGGCTCCGATGCCTATTTGACGAAGCCCGTTGACCAAAAACACCTGTTGAAAGCCGTTGCTGCCCAATTGTCTTGAGTTGACCGCCTTCCGCATACCCGAACGGTCGGCTGGAAACTCTGGGTGCAGTTGTGTTGATTGAACTGGAGACATTCCCCTAGTGCTCCCACCGGATCCCCAGAGCGTTGACGAGGGTGTTAACAGGCCCGAGCCTTCTGCCGTTGTCGCTGTTGGCGTTCTAGAGCTTCAAACAGGGCTTGAAAATTGGCTTCGCCAAAGCCTGTGGCTCCACCCAATCGTTGGATGACCTCGAAAAAAAACGTGGGCCGACCAAACAGAGGCTGAGTGAAGGTTTGCAACAACAGGGGGGGGTGTGGGGAATCAGAAGCAGGCAAGGTGGCATCCAAAAGGAGCTGCTGCTCCACCAAGTCGTGCCAGGAGATGGCGGGGGGCAACCCACCAGAACGGAGTATTGCTCCAGAAGCCAGCTCCCTTGCCAGGTTTGTGTAATACTCCGACGGCACCTGCAGAAAGTTTACGCCCCCCTGTCGCAGCCGGCGCACACCGGCAACGATATCCGAGCTATGCAACGCCGCATGTTGCAGGCCGGGGCCACGATGGGCATCCAAAAACTCTTGAATCTGGGAAGCGGCACAGGTGGGCTCGTTGATGGCCAATTGGATCCCTGCTTCAGGATCTCCCACCACCACACTTTCTAGGCCGGAGTTGTCGGTGCGGATGCTGTAGCGATACAAAGGCCGCCAACCCAGCACCTGCCCATACCAATCCGCTGCCGCCTGCAGGGATCCCCGCTCCACATTCAACACCACATGATCCCAGTGGGAAAACAAGTTCTCCTCGGCGGGAGCTGAATCGAGGATCCCTGAGCTGGGGATCAAAGAATGCCTGAGTCCATAAGGAGTGCGCAGGCACAGAGCAGGGCAGCCTTCGTCTTCTGCCGGGATCCACTCCACTTGGGCTCCTCGCCTCTGCAAAAGCTCTGCCAAGCCCGACAGCTCTTGCTCCCCCACCGCTAAGGCCACATCCACCACGCCAGGGGAATGTTGCTGTAAATAGCGATCCACCTCATCCCCAGGGCAAGCAGGCTGAGACAGGCGCAAGCGCAGGGATCCCTGACGCAGACAGAGGGTGCTGCCGAGCTGTCCTTCCACCCGGAAGCCCCAAACCTGACAAAAGTGTTCCTGCCAACGGGGCAGATCCCAAAGATAGAAGTGCAGGTGGTGGATCCCTTGGACGATTCGATTGGACTGGTTCATAGAGCAAAGCACTGCTAACGCGAACGTCGAGTGTCCTGACGTTCTCACGGCAACAGGCGACCTGGGCCGCCCTACCTCAGCATAGGCCCGCCATTTGCCGATGGAAAAGCGTAAAACAACATTAAGAAGGCATTAAGACAGTGTTAAAAAATAGGATAAAAATAAGATTAAAAAACCACGCGACCGAAAATATCCTCAGAGCGCAAGGGACTAAAATTGGATTAGGCGAGGTGTATTTAGAACGCCTAAAAAAGAAACAGAAGAGTTGCTAAAAGCCCTTCGTAGGATCCCTGGAAGCCTTGCAGAGATTGGGTAGTTCTTTGGCTCTTTTTTAAGCCTGCGTGGGGCAACTGCCGAGGTGTCACCTCGCCTTGTCGATAGATTATCAGGCGTAACAGCCGGGAGGATGGTTATGGTTGCCAGTGTGCAGCGTTCTGTAGCATCACCTACAGAATTGAAGGCGCAACCAAGGACGGGATCCAACGCAGACGGTCAAAGAATTTTGAGCGATTTTGCGCCGGGATCCTGGCAGCGCTGCATCGATGTCAGAGACTTTATTCAACGGAATTACACCCCCTACACCGGCGATGAAACCTTTTTAGCTGCAGCCACCGAGCGCACCCAGCGGCTGTGGGCCAAGGTCAAGGATTTGATGGCTCTGGAGCGAGAGCGAGGGATCCTGGACGCCGATACCGCCGTTCCCTCTACCATCACCAGCCACGCCCCTGGCTACATCGACCCAGAGTTGGAACAGATTGTGGGGCTGCAGACGGACAAGCCTCTAAAGCGGGCCATCCTGCCCTTTGGCGGCATCCGCGTGGTGGAGTCTTCCCTCAAAGCCTATGGCTATGAGCTGGATCCGCGCACCAAGGAAATCTTCACCCAGTACCGCAAAACCCACAACGACGGCGTTTTCGATGCCTACACCGAAGAGATGCGCCGCTGCCGCCGCTCTGGGATCATCACCGGCCTGCCGGATGCCTACGGTCGGGGTCGCATCATCGGGGACTACCGGCGGGTGGCCCTCTACGGGGTGGATCGGCTCATCGAAGACAAGCAGGCCCAAAAAGCCAGCCTAGACCTGGACACGATGGACGAAGAGACCATCCGCCTGCGGGAGGAGCTCTCCGAGCAGATCAAAGCCCTGCAAGAGCTGAAAGAGATGGGATCCCGCTACGGGTTTGACCTGGGCCGTCCGGCGGCCAACGCCCGCGAAGCCATCCAATGGCTGTACCTGGCCTACTTGGCAGCGGTCAAGGAGCAAAACGGGGCAGCCATGTCCTTGGGGCGGGTGTCCACCTTCTTGGACATCTACATCGAGCGGGATCTGCAGGCCGGGATCCTCACCGAAGAAGAAGCGCAGGAGCTCATCGACCACTTCGTCATGAAGCTGCGCATGGTGCGGTTTTTGCGCACCCCTGAATACAACGAGCTGTTCAGCGGGGATCCCACCTGGGTTACCGAGTGCATCGGCGGCATGGGCCTGGATGGGCGGCCTTTGGTTACCAAAACCAGCTTCCGCATGCTGCACACCCTTTACAACCTGGGGCCGGCGCCAGAGCCCAACTTGACCGTGCTTTGGTCGGAGCGGCTGCCGGAAGCCTTCAAGCGCTACTGCGCCAAGGTCTCCATCGAAACCAGCTCCATCCAGTACGAAAACGACGACTTGATGCGCCCCTACTGGGGAGATGACTACGGCATTGCCTGCTGCGTGTCGGCCATGCGCATCGGCAAGCAAATGCAGTTCTTTGGGGCGCGGGTGAACTTGGCCAAGTGCCTGCTCTACGCCATCAACGGCGGTCGGGACGAGATCTCCGGCGAGCAGGTGGCCCCGGCCTATGCCCCCATCACCGCCGACGTGCTGGAGTACGACGAGGTGTGGCCGCGCATGGCGCAGATGATGGCCTGGCTGGCCAAGACCTACGTCAACACCATGAACATCATCCACTACATGCACGACAAGTACTGCTACGAGCGCCTGGAGATGGCCCTCCACGACCGGGACATCCTGCGCACGATGGCCTTTGGGCTGGCCGGCCTGTCGGTAACTGCCGACTCCCTGTCTGCCATCAAATACGCGCGGGTACGGGCCATCCGGGATGAGCGGGGCCTAGTGGTGGATTACGCGGTGGAGGGCGACTTCCCCAAATACGGCAACAACGACGACCGAGTTGACTCCATTGCGGTGCAACTGGTGCAGACCTTCATGGCGGAGCTGCGCAAGCACAAGACCTACCGCAATGCGGTGCCCACCCAGTCCATCCTCACCATCACCTCCAACGTGGTCTACGGCAAGAAAACCGGCAATACTCCCGATGGGCGGCGAGCGGGCGAACCCTTTGCCCCAGGGGCCAACCCCATGCACGGCCGGGACACCAAGGGGGCGGTGGCGTCGCTGGCTTCGGTGGCCAAGCTGCCCTACGACGACGCTCTGGATGGGATCTCCAACACCTTCTCGATTGTGCCGGCGGCCCTAGGTCGCACAGCGGAGGAGCGGGTTGCCAATCTAGTGGGGCTGCTGGATGGCTACATGCGGGATGGCGGTTTCCACCTCAACGTCAATGTTCTCAACCGCGAGACCCTGCTGCATGCCATGGAGCACCCGGAGCTCTACCCACAGCTCACCATCCGGGTTTCCGGCTATGCGGTGAACTTCATCAAGCTCACCCGCGAGCAGCAACTGGATGTCATTAACCGCACGTTCCATCAACACTGCTAAAAGACCAGCCTGGGGATCCCTGAAGTCCGCCCATACCGGGGTCGATGGAAGGGATCCCCCATCGATAACCGAGGAGGCCCGATGACGATGACTGTTTGTAGCGCTGCGGATCTGGTCAGCCAGTATGCCTCAGGACGGCGCGATTTTCGGGAGATCGATTTGCAAGGGGCTAACCTGCAGGGGATCCATTTGGCCGGTGCCGATCTCAGCTATGCCGACTTCGGCGGAGCCAACTTGGCGGGGGCTAATTTGCGGGGGTGCGATCTCAGTTTTGCCGACTTCAGCGGAGCCAACCTATTGGGAGCCGATCTGCGGGGATGTCTCCTCTTTGGCAGCGATTTTCGAGAGGCCCTCTTAGAAGGCGCCCTGCTGGATCACGCAGATGTCGATGCCTATACCCATTTCCCGAAGGATTTTGATCCCAAGGCCCATCGCCTACACGGCATCGCGGTGGATACTTCTGTGCAGGGCCCACGTAACCCATCGGTCTGAGCTGGGTGGGATCCCCAAGCTGCCCTTTCGGCTTTTTATCCCCCTTTCTCCCTTCCAGCCAGGATAGCAGCGGTCTAGCTAAAAGACCCTAGGGATCTAAAAAAATCTAGTCCCAACCTAATCCAAAGAGAAATGGAAACTGTGTTCTATTTAACCTGAGTTAGCAATCTGGAAGAAAACCTCAAGATTGATTGATATTTTGCAAAAGTCATCCAGGATAAAAGTATGGATACCGTTATGAACCCCCTGACACCAATTGCTGGGCGCATTCACTCGGTGGAAACCTGTGGCACCGTCGATGGGCCAGGAATCCGCTTCGTAATTTTTACACAGGGTTGTCCACTTCGCTGTTTGTATTGCCACAACCCTGACTGTCGGGATCCGGAGGCGGGACAGCTTGTTACGGTTGAGTCTTTAATTGCCGAGATCCAACGTTACAAGAATTACTTGCGAGAGGGGGGAGTTACGGCTACCGGGGGAGAGCCTTTGCTGCAACCCACCTTTGTAGCTGAGATCTTCCGTCGCTGTCATGAGTTGGGCTTGCACACGGCTTTGGATACTTCTGGCTATGGGCAACTGGAAGCAGCCAAGCCTGTGTTGGAGCATACAGATTTGGTGTTGCTCGATATCAAGTCTTATCTGCCGGAGCTGTATCGAAAGGTCACCGGTGTTTCGCTAGAACCCACTCTTAATCTGGCCCGCTATTTAGACCAGATCCACAAGCCTACCTGGATTCGTTTTGTGCTGGTTCCCGGCTTGACGGATCCCGAAGAAAACATAAAGGGTTTGGCTCAGTTTGTGGCGACGCTTTCTAACGTTGAGCGGGTAGAAGTTTTGCCCTTTCACAAGATGGGGGAATACAAATGGCAGCAATTGGGATTGCCTTACACCCTTGCCGATGTCGATCCACCCACACCCGAACAGGTGAATCACGCCTTACAAATCTTTCGGGATCAAGGACTGGTAGCTATTTGACAATTCTGCAGTTGCGGCTTGGGTCAGCATAGCCAGGTCACGCTTAGATCCGAAGTGATTCACAGTTAATCTCTAAAATCTCTGCACCGTCTCCAGATTGGCCCTGAGCTGACTGGAATCCAAGTTGATCCCCAGGCTAACTTTACGGACTCTATGTGAACTGAAGAATACCCCAAGAGGAGGGATCCCCAATGGAAGTTTGCGTCACCTACCGCGATGGTGTTCAGTTCCAAGCGGAAAGCCGAGGGCACCGCATTCTCAGCGACCAGCCTTTGGACAATCACGGTCGAGATCAGGGAATGACGCCGCCGGAATGGTTTCTGGCTTCTCTGGGCGCCTGTGTTGGTTTTTATGCCGTCAAATATCTGGAAGCTCGGCAGTTGGATCCCAGTGGACTAGAGGTGGTGGTCACGGCGGAGAAAGTTGAGCATCCGGCTCGCCTAGACAACATTCACATTCGTGTAAAAACTGGGATCCCGCTGGACGGAAGGCATCAAAAGGGGCTGGAAAAAGCAGTTGATGCCTGCATCATTCACAATACGCTCACCCATCCCCCCACCCTGACCACCGAAATCCAAGTTCCTGCTCCTGTTGGCGCCTAGATTGCCATTCGGGTTATTCGACTATTTCCAACTATCCGATTGTCAATTGTTCCTATCGTCTAAGTCTTGATGAGTTTTGGAGGGATCCACCGATGCCAGTAACCAATCTAGCCGAGCTGGAAACCTTGATCCAGCAGGTGAAGGCTGCCCAAGCTGAATATGCAACTTTCACCCAAGAACAGGTAGACCGGATTTTTCACAAAGCCGCTCTGGCTGCCAACAACGAACGGATCCCGTTGGCCAAGCTGGCGGTACAGGAAACCGGCATGGGCATTGTGGAAGACAAGGTGATCAAAAATCACTTTGCCTCGGAATACATTTACAACAAATACAAACACGAGAAAACCTGCGGGGTTATCGAGCGGGATGAGAGCTTTGGCTACGAGAGAATTGCTGAACCGGTGGGTCTTTTGGCAGGTATTGTGCCGGTAACCAACCCTACCTCGACGACAATTTTCAAGGCTCTGATCACCCTCAAAACCCGCAACGGCATTATCTTTTCTCCCCACCCGCGGGCTAAACAATGCACCATTGCCGCGGCCAAAGTGGTCAGAGAAGCTGCCGAGGCAGCGGGCGCTCCTGTGGGGTTGATCGGCTGGATCGACGAGCCCACCATCGAGCTTTCTCAGGCCTTAATGCAGCATCCTGAGGTGAAGCTGATCTTGGCTACCGGCGGGCCTGGCATGGTCAAAGCGGCCTATTCTTCGGGCCACCCGTCTTTGGGGGTGGGAGCGGGCAATACCCCGGCAGTGATCGATGCCAGTGCCGACATCCCCACAGCCGTCAGCTCGATTCTGTTGAGCAAGACCTTCGACAACGGCATGATCTGTGCCTCAGAACAGGCAGTGGTGGTGGTGGATGCCATCTACGAGCAGGTCAAGGCCGAGTTTCGCCATCGGGGGGCCTACATTTTGGATCTGGAACAAACCGAAGCAGTGCGCCGCATCCTTCTCAAAGACGGTCGCCTCAATCCGGCCATTGTGGGCCAACCGGTGCAAACCATCGCCACCCTGGCCGGGATCCAGGTTCCCGAAGGTGCCAAGCTGTTGATCGGGGAAGTGGAGAAGGTGGGGCCTGAGGAGCCCTTCTCCTACGAAAAATTGGCCCCCATCTTGGCCCTCTACCGAGCCAAGGATTTTCACGCTGCTGTGGAAGTGGCCGTTCAACTGGTCAATTTCGGGGGCAGGGGGCATACCTCTGTTTTGTACACAGATCCCGCCAATCGAGACGATATTGCCTACTTTGAGAATGCCCTACAAACGGCGCGAGTGTTGATCAATACTCCCTCTTCCCAGGGGGCAATCGGGGATCTCTACAACTTCAAGCTGGATCCCTCTCTGACCTTGGGCTGTGGCACTTGGGGGGGCAACTCTGTCTCCGACAATGTGGGGCCGCATCACCTGCTCAACCTCAAAACCGTGACCCAACGCCGGGAAAACATGCTCTGGTTTCGGATCCCGCCCAAGATTTACTTCAAGCCCGGATGTCTACCCATTGCTCTGCGGGAATTGGCCGGCAAAAAACGCGCCTTTTTGGTGACCGATAAGCCGCTCTTTGAACTGGGCATGTTGCATCCCATCACCCAGGTTTTGGATGAGATTCGCGTGAGCTGGGATGTGTACCACGATGTAGAGCCGGATCCCACCCTCAGCAACGTCAATCGCGGTCTGGAGCAGTTGCGCCAGTTTCAACCGGATGTGATTATTGCGGTCGGCGGGGGATCCCCGATGGATGCGGCCAAGGTGATGTGGCTGATGTACGAGCAGCCCCAGGTGGAGTTTGATGGCTTGGCGATGCGCTTTATGGACATCCGCAAGCGGGTTTACGAGCTGCCCCCACTGGGACAAAAAGCTCAGCTCATCTGCATCCCCACCACTTCCGGCACCGGCTCCGAGGTGACGCCCTTTGCCGTGGTGACCGATGACCGGGTGGGGATCAAATACCCGCTGGCGGACTACGCCCTCACCCCCACCATGGCCATTGTGGATCCGGATCTCACCCTCAAGATGCCCAAGAAGCTGACGGCTTACGGGGGTATCGATGCCCTCACCCACGCTCTGGAAGCCTATGTGTCGGTGATGGCCAGCGATTTTACCGATGGGCTGGCCCTGCAGGCCATCAAGCTCCTGATGACCTACCTGCCGCGGGCCTACGAGAAGGGCGCCGAGGATCCCGAAGCGCGGGAAAAAGTCCACTACGCCGCCACCATTGCCGGCATGGCCTTTGCCAACGCCTTTTTGGGGGTGTGCCACTCCCTGGCCCACAAGCTGGGATCCACCTTCCATCTGCCCCACGGACTGGCCAACGCCCTGATGATCACCCACGTCATCCGCTACAACGCCACCGACGCCCCCTTTAAGCAGGCCATCTTTCCCCAATACCGCTATCCCAACGCCAAGCACCGCTACGCGGAAATTGCCGATTACCTACAGTTGGGCGGGGCGGATGACGATGAAAAGGTCATGCGCCTGATTGAGGCCATCGAAGAGCTCAAGCGGAAACTGGAGATCCCGGCCACCATTCGCGAGGCCCTGGGCGAGAAGGAGCGGGAGTTCTACGACCGTCTGGAGACCATGGCGGAGCAAGCCTTTGACGACCAGTGCACCGGCGCCAACCCCCGCTATCCCCTCATTCAGGACATGAAGGAGCTGTACGTCCTGGCCTATCAGGGCTGCCGGGTGGATTCTGCTCTCTACCACCAGCCGGAACCAGTGTTGGCCTAAGGAGTAGGGTATGTGGCAACGACTGGATCCCAGTGTGGATATCTGGAGGGCCCGATCCCATCCCCTGAATCCCATTTTTCTGCCCCGTTCGGTGGCGGTGGTGGGGGCCACGGAGCGGGAGGGCAGTGTGGGGCGGACGGTGTTGTGGAACCTCATCAGCCACCCCTTTGGCGGCACGGTCTACCCCGTCAATCCCAAGCGGCACCAGGTGTTGGGGATCCGGGCCTATGAGCGGCTTTCCGCTTTGCCGGAGCCAGTGGATCTGGCTATTATTGCCATTCCGGCAGCGGGAGTGCCCGAGGTGGTGCAAGAGTGTGTGGAAGTGGGGGTCAAGGGTGCCATCATCCTCTCGGCAGGCTTCAAGGAAACGGGCCCTGCTGGCTGGGAGCTGGAGAAGCAAATTCAGCAGACTATCCAATCGCGTCAGCGGGACGGAGTCCTTGGGAAGCTGCGCTTGATTGGCCCCAACTGCCTAGGGATCCAAAACCCCCACACGGGCTTAAACGCCACCTTTGCTGCCCAGATGGCCCGGCCCGGCAATGTGGGCTTCATCAGCCAAAGTGGGGCCCTGTGCACCTCGATCCTGGACTGGAGCCTGCAGGAAAATGTGGGCTTCAGTGCCTTTATCTCTCTGGGATCGATGCTGGATGTGGGCTGGGGAGACTTAATCGACTACTTGGGCGAGGATCCCCATACCCACAGCATTGTCTTGTACATGGAATCCATCGGGGATGCCCGCTCTTTTCTGTCCGCGGCCCGAGAGGTGGCCCTGAGCAAGCCCATCATTGTCATCAAGGCGGGGCGCACCCAGGCGGCAGCCCAAGCAGCCGCTTCCCACACGGGCTCCCTCACCGGCAGCGACGCAGTGTTGGATGCGGCCTTCCGCCGTTGCGGCGTGCTGCGGGTGGATCACATTGAAGATCTCTTCGACCTGGCGGAGGTGCTGGCCAAACAGCCCCGTCCTCAGGGCCCTCACCTGACCATCCTCACCAATGCCGGCGGGCCAGGGGTGCTGGCCACCGATGCCCTCATCCGCGCCGGGGGATCCCTGGCCCAGCTCTCCCCCCAAACCCTGGAGCAGCTTAACCAGCTCTTGCCCCCCCACTGGAGCCACGGCAATCCCATTGATATTTTGGGGGACGCAGATCCGGAGCGCTTTGCCCAAGTTTTGGAAGTGGTGTTGCGGGATCCCGGCAGCCAGGGCTGTCTGGTCATCCTCACCCCCCAAGCCATGACGGATCCCACCCGCACGGCTGAGAAAGTGGTGGAGACCTGGCGGCGCAGCGGATCCCGGCAGCCCATTCTGGCCAGTTGGATGGGGGGAGCTGGCGTGGATGTCGGCGAGCAGATCCTCAACCAGGCCGGGATCCCTACCTATCGCTACCCGGATCAAGCGGCGCGGGTGTTCGGCTATTTGTGGCGATTTAGCTACAACCTCAAGGCCCTCTACGAGACCCCCACTCTGCCCCCTTCAACAGCGGTAGAGCGCGACAAGGTGCAGCAAACCTTTAGCCAAGCTCGGCGGGAAGGTCGAACGCTTCTAACCGAGGCGGAGTCCAAAGAGATCCTGGCCGCCTACGGGATCCCGGTGGTGCCGACGCGGGTGGCTGAGAGTCCCGAAGCGGCGGTGGAAGCTGCCGAGGCTATGGGCTACCCGGTGGTGGTGAAACTCTACTCCCACACCCTCACCCACAAGACCGAGGTGGGTGGCGTGCAGCTCAACCTGCCCGATGCCGAGGTGGTGCGGCGGGCTTTTGGGCAAATTTACCGCAACGTTACCGAAAAAGCGGGGCCCGAGCACTTCCAGGGGGTCACGGTGCAGCCCTTTGTGGCAGCGGGACAAAGTCCTTTGGTGGGCACGGATGGCTACGAGCTGATCTTGGGCAGCAGCCAGGATCCCCAATTTGGGCCGGTGTTGCTGTTTGGCAGTGGCGGACAACTGGTGGAGGTGTTTCAAGATCGCTCCATTGGCCTTCCCCCCCTCAACACCACCTTGGCGCGGCGCCTGATGGAAAACACCCTCATCTACAAGGCCCTCAGGGGGGTACGCGGACGCCCAGCTGTCGATCTGGAGGCCCTGGAACAGCTCTTGGTGCGCTTTAGCCAACTGGTGGCCGAACAGCAGGACATCCGAGAAATTGACATCAACCCGCTGCTGGCTTCTGCCAAGGGGTTGGTGGCCCTCGATGCCCGCGTTATTTTGCGAACGGAGCAGGATCCCCAGGTGCCTTTGGCCATCCGCCCCTACCCCACCCAGTACATCTGGCCCTTCCGGGACGGCATCACCATCCGCCCCATCCGCCCCGAAGATGAGCCTCTGGTGATCGATTTTCACCGCCACGTCTCCGATTACAGCGTCTATCTGCGCTACTTCCACCCGATCAAATACAGCGCCCGCATCGCCCACGAGCGCCTTACCCGCATTTGCTTTAACGATTACGACCGCGAGATTGCCTTAGTAGCAGAAAAACAGGAGCCAGAGGCCAATCGCGTCAGCGGGACGAAGTCCTTAATCCTCGGCATCAGCCGCCTCTCCAGAAAACATGGCTTTCCCCAAGAAGCAGAGTTTGCCATGCTGGTGGCGGATCCCTATCAAAGACAGGGGATTGGCACGGAGCTGTTGACCCGCCTCATCCAGGTGGCCCGCTGCGAAGGGATCCAGCGCCTCACCGGCGAGGTTCTTGGCGAAAACGAGGCGATGCGCCGCCTGTGTCAGCGGCTGGGGTTCCAGTTGCACCCTTCTCCAGAGGATCCTGGCATTCTCAAGGCCACGCTGGATCTCGCTGTCGATGCGGCGATCCCCACCCCCTGTCCTGCCTAGGGATCCTTAAATAAAAACGGTTTGCCGACCGGCTTACCGTAGAATAGGAACAAGGGCCTGCTCCTTCCGCCTACAGCAAGCGGAGCCCCTCTGTCGGAGAGAGGCTGGGGGCGAGGGCGGCCCGAGGTTTTGAGGACGGCTATGGAGGTTACAAAGACAGGCGGGATCCAGAGGCTGCTGGCGAGCGGGGGACGGTGGCTGGGGATGGGATCCCTGCTGCTCTGCCTTCTGCTTGGCCTTGGCGGCTGTGGCCGAGGGGGGGGATTGCAGGGGGAAGTCAGGATCCTCCTCGCTTCTTTTGCGGTGACGCGGGATGCCTACCGGCAGATCATCCCTGCTTTTGAGGCCGATTGGCTGGCGAAAACGGGGCAACGGGTGCGCGTAGAAAGCAGCTACGGCGGCTCAGCAACGCAATCGCGGGCGGTCATCAACGGGCTGGATGCCGATGTGGTGGCCTTGGCTCTGGCCCTGGATGTGGAGCGCATCGTGGCTGCCGGTCTCATTCAGCCGGGGTGGGAAGCCCGCACCCCCAACCAAGGGATCGTCACCCGCTCGGTGGCGGTGATTGTGACGCGGGAGGGCAACCCCCAGGGGATCCGCTCTTGGCAAGATCTGGCTCGGCCCGGCTTGCAGGTGGTTACCGCCAACCCCAAGACCTCAGGGGGCGCCCGCTGGAACTTTTTAGCCCTCTGGAGCGCTGTCCCTGAACCCCAGGCTCTGGCCTTCACCACCCAGGTCTACAAAAATGTCCGTATTTTGCCGCGGGACTCGCGGGAGGCCACCGATGTTTTTTTCCAGAAAGGGCAAGGGGATGCCCTGATTACCTACGAACATGAGGTGATCCTGGCGGGCTTGCGCGGCCAATCCCTGTCCTATGTGGTGCCCGACCCCAACATTTCCATCGACAACCCCGTAGCCGTGGTGGATGCCAATGTGGATCGCAAAGGTACCCGTGCCGTGGCCGAAGCCTTTGTGGACTACCTATTCACCCCAGAAGCGCAGCGGGCCTTTGCCGAGGTGGGCTTTCGCCCGGTGGAGCCGACGGTGGCCCAAGAGTTTGCCTGGCGGTACCCTCCTGTTGAGAAGCTGGTTACCGTCGCCGACCTGGGAGGCTGGGAGGTTGTCCAAAACCGCTTTTTTGCCGATGGGGCCTTGTTTGACCGCATCCAAGCCCAGTTTTGACGCTCATCCCGCTAACGCAAACCAAGTAGCAGGAGATTCCCCCTTCACCGAGTCTTGACCCGATGCCCTAGAGGACATCCCCGCCAGAACCTCTCCAGGGGCCTTTGAGGACTTCGTCCCCCTGGCGAGCACCTCACCGCGCTCCCCAACCCGATCCCGCAGCACCATCCCACCGGCAACATCCCTGGGCAGCCAACAGCCACAAGAGCACTCATACCAGCGGGTTCTCAGCGCCTCACCCCACGCCGGACACTCCTGAGAGGTGCCTGCCGCCCTCTCTCTGGCTCCAGCCTTGCCCCGCTTGAACCCAACCCAGGGCAGCGCCGAGTTCAGGAACTGCCCATGACCGGCCTCCACCATAGGCTTGCCCAGCACCCTGCGCCTTGAGGGTGGACTCATGGTCAGGGTTGTGATGGGCGCGTTGTGTATCACCACCTGCTGCCTGCCTTCCTGTGGCGGTGCGCCTTTGTCGGTCATCACACAAAAGCCATAGGCTGAGCAGCCAGCGGAGATGGAGGGATTGTTCTTTCTGCTGGCTCGCTGCTTCACCACCCCTGCTGCACGCGAAGCACTGCAATGAATCTGGGTAGAGATTTGCACCTCAATCCTCGCAGTATCCTGCAAACTGGAGGTGTTGCCCCCGCCAGCTAAAATCTCAAGACGGTTCTCGCTGCCTTCACGGATGAAGACTCTGGGAGGTTTTCCAAAAGCGACGGAAAGTGCCCTTGAGGGGAAAGGTTGCCATTTTTTTCCTGGCCCAGCTTGCCATGCCGACCGTTAACTATCTGCGCATCAGCTTGATCGATCGCTGCAATTTCCGCTGCCAGTACTGCATGCCTGACGAGGCGGAGTTGACGTGGCTGCAAGCCCCAGAGCGTTTAACGGATGAGGAAATCCTCACGTTGGTTCGAGAGGTGTTTTTGCCCTTGGGGATCGATTGCTTTCGCCTCACCGGCGGCGAACCCCTGCTGAGGCCGGGGCTGGAGCACCTCATCCGGGCTCTATGCAGCCTGCCTGGGGTGAGAGATGTGGCCCTTACCACCAACGGCTTCAACCTCAGCCAAAAGGCCCAACTCCTCTATGAAGCGGGGCTGCGCCGCATCAACATCAGCTTCGATTCCCTCAACCCCGAGACCTTTCGGCTGATCACAGGGCGGGATCGCTGGCAGCAGGTCTGGGCCGGGATCCAAGTTGCCCACCAAGTGGGGTTTGATCCCCTCAAGTTGAATGTGGTGGTGATCCCTGGGCTCAACGAATCGGAAGTGGAAGATCTGGCTGCCCTTACCCTGGAGCGGCAATGGCATGTGCGCTTCATCGAGTTTATGCCCATTGGCAATGCCGCCCTCTTTCAGCAGGCCGGCTGGGTGGAGTCTGAGGTGCTGCGACAGCGAATTCGCGCTCGCTTTGGCCTGGAACCTGGGTTTGTGGCCGGCAATGGGCCGGCGGATGTGTTTCGAATCCCGGGGGCAAAAGGCACCTTGGGCTTTATCAGCCAGATGTCGGAGTGCTTTTGTGATCGATGCAACCGCATGCGGCTATCCAGCGACGGTTGGCTGCGCCCTTGCCTGCTCAACGAATCCGGCCAAATCAACCTGCGGGATCCGCTGCGAGCTGGGATCCCTGCCGAAAGGCTAAGACAGCAGGTGCGAGAACTGCTGGACATCAAGCCGGACATCAACTTCAAAGGACGGGACACCGGCAGCCAGGGATCCTACCGGCGCACCATGTCTCAGATTGGCGGCTAGCGGGGATAAGGGATCCGCAAAAGCTGGTTGACCGGTGGGTGGGCCACCTGCAACTGTTTCCCATCCGGCCACTGGATCTGGATTTCCTTGACCCCTGTTTCGGATCCCAGGCCAAAGTGGGCCACCGGCTCCATCTGACAGAGGTAGCCGCTGCCGGCGTCGATGGCCTGGATCTGGGTACGGGTGGAGGTGAGCAGCCTTACCAACGCGCCGCGGGCCGGGGCTCCCTGGCGGGTGAGGGGCAGAACTCTCAGCCAGTTGTTGGCATTGGCCTGAGGGCGATAGAAGCTGAGAGGCTGGGCGCCAGACTCCCCATGGGCAATCAACAATTCCAGACGACCATCCCCATCCACATCGGCCACCGCTGCTCCTGTCCCCAATCCCTGCGGCTCGGCAGCATCTCCAATGTCAATGGCTTGCCAACGGCCTGAGCGCCATGCAAACAGACGGTTGGGCTCGCCGATGTTGTTGAAAAACAGCTCTGGGTAGCCGTCGTTGTCGAAGTCGGCAGCGATGACTGTGCGAATGCGGGAGGGCCTAGCCAACTCCGGGGGGGCTACATCCTTAAAAAAACCGCTGGGGGTCTGGATCCAGAGGCGATGGGGGCCTTCCCAGTTGCCATAGAGCAAATCCAGCCGTCCATCCCCATCCAGATCCACCGCTGCCACGCCGCGCCCATGCTCGTCGGGATCTGCTAGGCCCACCTCAGCGGCAATCTCTTCAAAGGTGCCATCTCCCCGGTTGCGAAACAGAAAGTTAGGTCCCTGCTCATTGACGGCAAAAATGTCCATCCGCTGCGAGACCAAGGGCACGGCCACCAACCCCCGCCCGCCCGTCACCCGATTGAGTCTCGCTTCTGGCGCCACATCGGCGATCATTTGGTTAGGGCCCAACTCGTAGAGGCGCATAGGGCCGCCGTAGTTGGCTACGAAAAATCCATAGCTCCCCTGGCCAAGACGATCCACACAAGCTACAGAGCGACCTGCCGTCAAGTTGAGGGCATCTTGGTTTTGCGGCAGGGAGAACAGGTCCACCCAGCGAGATCCCTGCCAGTCGAAGAGGCGATCCCCAAAGCGCTTGCGCCCGCCGAAGGTATCGGTGTTCAAGACATAAAGTTCTTCCTGCCCGTCCCCGTCAAAGTCGGCAGCAGCCACCCCAATTGCCATGCGCCCTGCATCGGCCAGGGTGTCGTCTGCTTGATCCACCAGGGCTTGCCCATCCCACTTCAAGACTCGATTGGAGCCGCGGAACCCGCACACAAACAGCTCAAAGGCCCCATCCCGATCCAAATCGCAAGCGGCAACCCCGTAGAAAAGGGCAGGTGGGTTAAAGCGGATCTGCGAGCTGCAATCTTGGAACATGGGGATCCCATCGGAGAACAATAGGAACTGGTGGAGCTTCCAGCTCTGATGGTATGCTGGATCTTCGCTGGAACTTCCCCTTCAACCATGCCACGCATCAAATCTGCCATCAAGCGCGTTCAGATCGCAGAGCGGAATCGGCTGCGCAACAAAGCCACCAAAGCAATGGTGCGCGCTCTGATGAAGAAAGTGATCTCCCTCTCGGCTGCCTACGCTGCCAACCCACAGCAAGAAACTCTGCAGGAAATCCAGGCGGCTATGAGTGCTGCTTTCAGCCGCATTGATAAAGCTGCCAAAACCGGCGTTCTGCACAAAAACACAGCCGCTCGTCGTAAGGCTCGGCTGGCCCGGATTGTGAAGCTATCCGTGGCTTCCTCGGAAAAATCCCAGGCTGAGGCTTTGGGTGGGCGTGATTGACTTCTCCTGCTGCTTCGGAAGTGGTGCTTGTGCGGGATTTCAGCCGCACGCAAACGAGATTTTGCCTCGGTGCCGGCAGGGATCCCAAGTAGCAGCCAAAACCTAATCTTGAGTATCCAACCTGTGCACCAACCAGCGCCGCAGCGGATGCCACACCGGCAAGGATAGGATCCAGCGGGATTGCTGCTCCAGCATGAGACGCTCCACCGGATACAGGCCGAACAGCTCATAGCGGCTTTGGGCAATCAGGATCCCCATCGTGAAGCTGACACAGAGCAACAACCCCAAAGTCGGCCATCCTGGGCGGTGAAACAAGGCATATCGCAGGCCCGTCCAAGTAAAGTAATCCCACAGGCGGGCTATATCCGCTCGCAAAGCCCAAAGGCTAGGGATCCCGACTACCAGCCACAGCAGGCCCAGAAAGATGAAGCTACCGCCGTGGTAGAGGCGCAACAGGCGCTTGGCTGCCGGAGACAGAGCTTGAGTGCCAGAGGCAGCTTTCTTTTCCGCAGCTGAGCCAGGATCAGGGAGCAAGGGCATGGGGATCCCAATTTTCGACACCTCAACACCCATTTTGGACTTATCTCCGACGCAATAGCTCGGTTGCATGGGATCCTCGAACTCAAACGAGTACTTTTCTGCTTTCGGCTCGCCCATTTTAAGGGATCGATGCACAGGGAGCCCAGTTGTGGCTCTCCCGCTGCACAGCGCCATCCAAAAAGGCACTGATCAAAGCATCTGCTCAAAGCATCTGCCGTCTGCAAGTCTTCCTTATCCGTACAGTCAAGTTTCCTGAGAGACGCCCAGACGTCCCGTTCCAAGAGCTTGGCAGACGATCTCTTTGACGTTCATATCCTGAGCGAAAACCAACATTCCCATGGTGAAGGGTCCCGCCCTGGCTCCCTAAGTCAAACCGCGCAATTTGCCCAAGCAACAATGCAGAACTCAAGGTCAGAGGCAGGTTGGTCGGGGTCAGAGAATGGGAACTGGGTCGGGGATATAATGGCTCTGCACCCTTTTCTTCGGCCTTGCTAGCTCAAAGGATAGAGCACCGACCTTCTAAGTCGATGGTTGCAGGTTCGAGTCCTGCGCAAGGCGCTGGCCTTGCCCTCTAAGCCTTGCTTGGGGTTTCCGACAAGCTGCCCTGATGGGGGCACCACATCTGAACCATCACCTGCCGAGAGTGGCTTTCTACCCGCAGGGATCCCTGCAGCAGCTCCACTGCCTTTTGAACCAGCGATAGACCCAAGCCCGTTCCCCCGGCGTTGCGGCAATCCAACTGGGGGAGGCGATAGAACTTTTCAAAAAGGCGGGGCAACGCTTCTGCAGGGATTTCTACCCCTGTATTGCGCACCGTGATCAGCCAGCCGGGACGGCCATTGGAGTTAGCCTGGCTCACACTCAAATAGATGCTTTCCCCAGTGGGGGTGTACTTACACGCATTGTTTAAAAGCTCGCTGACCACCCGCGACAAGAGGCTCTCATCCGTGCAGAGGGGCCAAAGGTCGGGATCCCATTCCACCTGAAACTGTTGGCCCTGTTGGGCAGCTCGCAGCCGGAAGGGCTCGGCAAGATTGGGGATCCATTCCTGGGGAGATAAACAGGTAAGTCTGAGGACTTTGTTTCCGGACTCGATGGCTTGCAATTCCAATAAGTCGTTGATCAACTCCAGCTCGCGGTTGGTCTCCATCTCCAAAATTTGAAAGTAGCGCCTTTCCCGCTCAGTTAGGTTGGCTTTAGATAGAAACCCAATAGCCAGCTTCATGTTGGTGAGAGGTGTGCGCATTTCGTGGGAGACCATGTGCAGAAACTCATCTTTGAGTTGGTTGAGCTCCTGCAACTGCTGCACCTGACGCTGGATCGTTTGATAAAGACGTGCTTGGCGAATGGCGATGGCACATTGGCCGGCTACCCGTTGGATGAGCTGTTGTTCCCGCTCGGTAAATATCTGCCCCGGTGGACGGGATCCACAAATATTCCCCAAAACAAGCAGTTCCTCGTGTTGAGCTGTCAGATCCCTTTTGTCGCAAATGGGAGCGATGATCAGGGTGTAGCGGTCGTGGTTGGGCCAGCAGGGGTGATGGAAGTTGCTCAATTGGCAGAGCTGTCCGCGCTGGAGCTGACGAAGCACATGGGCGAAATCCGCAAACGAAACCTCCAGGGGGAAGCGCCGGATCCCTTCTCCGGCCAAATAGTCCACCGCCAAAACGCTGACCTGCCGCTCTGGGTCATACAGGGCAATGGCGCAATTGGATAGGTTCAAGCTGAGGGCCAATTCTCGGGCCACCGTTTCCAAGATTTTTTGTTCGTCCAAGGTGGATCGAATTTCTTCGGTGATAAGCTGCAACAGAGCTTCGTAGTCATAGGCTTGCCGGAGTTCTGCATTGCGCACCCGTACTTGGTAATCCAATTCGGCATTGGTCTGTTGCAGCTTTTGATAAAGCTCTGCCTGCTGAATGGCCACCGCCAGGTGATCCCCAATGGCCTTGGCCAACTCGATCTCATCGGTTTGCCAATCCGGATCTGAGGTCAGGCGCCCCAGGGACAGGGCACCCCACACTTTTCCCTGGCAAGCCACTGGGATCACCAACCAAGGGCCCAGGTGGTATTCTCGCTTTTCATGGATAGCAAAGGGATCCAAAACTTGCTCGGGATCCGGCGCATGAAAAACTTGCAGCTGCTTCAAGTATTGGATGGCCACAATGTCTGGACTATCCGGGATGTGCAGGTGAAGGGCAGTGGGCAGATCAGGCGATTGGACGTAGCTGGCAACACCTAACCATACAGCCTCAGCCGGCAGGTACTGGTAAAGGGTAACCCGTGCTGCCTGTAACACTGCCCCCACTTCCCGCACCGCCACATCAAATAGGGTGGGTAAGTCCAGAGAGGTGTTGATGGCCTGAATGAGCTGATTAAACAGTCTTTCTCGCTGCAATTGCCGCTGCAGTTTCAGCTCAGCTTGCTTACGAGGGGTGATGTTTCTAATGATCATCAGGACTTGATCTTCCCCATAGGGGACGATGCGAGCCTGCCGATATTGGGGCTGAGGGGATCCCTCTGGGCAGGGGTACTCGATCTCTTGAGCTTGCCGGGTTGCTAGGGCCAGCTCCAGATGCTCGCGAATGGCTTGGGCTGTGGGCTCTGCCGCACCGGCGCAGGCGACCTCAGGAAACAGCTCTTCAAGGGTTTTGCCCAAATAGTAGGCAGGGGGATGGGGGACAGAAAAATGGCTGGGCGGCTTGAACTCCAGACATCGGCCCTGGCGATCCAGACGAAGCAGCATGTCGGGCAGGGCTTCCAGGAGCTGGCGATGGCGACGCTCTCGCTCGGCCAAGGTGATCTCTAATTGCTTGCGCTCGCTGATGTCCAGGGTCACGCCGACAACCTGGCCGGGATCCCCTTTCGGCCCCAAGAGCACAATCCCCTGGGAAAGCTGCCAGCGCATCTGGCTGTCGGCCTGGTAAACCCGATATTCCACCGAAAAGTTGGGATCCCCCTCTACCGCCCTGGGCCCAGCCGTCTGCAAAGCTTCTTTCACCCTTTGGCGATCTTCCGGGTGAACGTGCTGCAAAAACACTTCCAGGGTGAAATCTTGGCCGGGATCCAGCCCGTATTTGGCCTTGCATTGGGGAGAGGCAATCAACTCCCAGGTGCGCAAATCCAGTTGCCAATAGCCCAGTTGGGTGGCTTCTAAGGCCAAATAGAGATGCTCTGGATAAAAGCTGCCGTCTCCTGGCCGCACCGGCACCAGGCGGTATCGAGTTGAAGCCATCTCCCTCACCAGATTCTATGAGCCCTGCCTCATTGTGGACGATTTTCAGGAGACGTGAGGGATCCTACTATTCGAACTGTTAGAAATTCCTAACCTTAAGCATGGCTCCAGGGTAACTCTTAGACATGTGTTCTCCGACACCAAACCTTCAACTTGAGCTGGACTTCAACTTCACGGGGAGAAGGCCTAGGGTCACACCCTGCTGATGCGACCGGGAGGCTTTGGGCCGGGCTTGTGGGAAAGGGGGGTGCCTCTGCTATAGTATCGTCAGTTGCATTTCGGATCCCAAGTGGTGGGATCCCCCTGGCAGGTAGGGTCAGGGCAGGCTTCAAGATGTCTTTGCGCTCTTGCGAGAGTTGACGTTGCGTTGAGCTTTCTCGGTGTGATCCTGCCCTTAGCCTGCGTGAAGCGTTTTCTCTTTTTTATGCTTTCCTGTGCAACGTTAAGCCTGACGTTTAATCACAGAAAACTTCTCCTGCTCTCGAGTTTGGGTTTATCTGTAGTAAGACCTGTATTCAGATTTTCCCGATGGGTTGACGGTTTCCTGTTCGCCCTGGCGCGGCTTCTCAAGGTGCCGTTGCCCTCTTCATTTGGTTAGCGGACGGGGAAACAGAAGATTGCTAGATCTGGACAATTAGCAGGGCCGAGGTTGTCTTCACTTCCTTGGGCTTTGGCTTAAGTTTTCCTTTCCCCGGGTATCTCTTGCAAAGTTGCCCGATGTTGGCGATGGCAACAGGATAGTCTGTTTAGCCTGCTGTTAGGTTTTCTGGATTCTCTGAGTTGGGTTGATGGGCTGGCCCGCGGCATGGCGAGCGAAGGGATCCCTTTGACCTTTCTCAGCAGACTTCTCCCTATTTTTTCCTAGCTCAACTCAATCATTTTCCAACCGAAGAATTCAAGGTTATTGCTGTGGTTTGTAAAGTTTCTCCCAGTTTGGATCGACATAGCCAGTCGAGTGAATCTGCTTTGCTTGGCCAGGCTTCATTGCCCCAAGGCCACCCCTTGGATCCCCTTAGCGCCGAGGAAATGCGGCAGGTGGTGCAGATCCTGCGCCGGCAACGGCCCCTCAGTTCTCAGTGGCGCTTTGTAACCATCCAGCTACAAGAGCCGGAGCGGCCTTGGATGGAAGCGTGGCAGCCGGGGCAGCCGTGGGATCGGCAGGCTTTCGTGGTGCTGTTGGATCCGGCCAGTGGCAACACCTACGAAGCCGTGGTCTCTCTGTCAACACAGCAGGTGCGCTCTTGGCAGCTCGTTCCGGGCGTGCAGCCCCCTCTGCTCGACGATGAGGTGTACGCCTGCGACCGCCTGCTCAAGGAGGATCCCCAATTTTTGGCGGCTCTGCAGCGGCGGGGGATTGCCGATGTGGATTTGGTGATGGTGGACTACTGGACGGTGGGCTACTTCGGGATCCCGGAAGAAGAAGGGCGGCGGCTGGTGCGAGGCTTTTGTTTCCTACGTACTTCCCCTTGCGACAACGGCTATGCCCGCCCCATCGAGGGGCTCTACCCCTGGATTGACCTCAACCGCATGCAAGTTGTCAAGGTGGAGGATCGGGGTCTGTGGCCCTTGCCGCCGGAGTCCGGTAACTTCGACGAGCTGTTTTTCAAAGATTTTCGCCAAGACTTGAAGCCGCTAGAAATCACTCAGCCCCAAGGGGTGAGCTTCCAGGTGGACGGCCACCACATCCGCTGGCAGAAGTGGGATCTGCGCATCAGCTTTAACCCGCGAGAGGGGCTCGTCCTCCACCAGGTGAGCTACGAGGATCAAGGCCGCCTTCGCCCCATTCTCTACCGCGCCTCGGTAGCCGAGATGGTGGTGCCCTACGGGGATCCGCGGGATCCCCACTTCCGCAAAAATGCCTTCGATGTGGGGGAATACGGCATTGGCATGCAGGCCAACTCCCTGCGGCTGGGCTGCGACTGTCTGGGGGAAATCTACTACTTCGATGCCTGGCTGCCCACCAACAGCGGTGAGCCCATGCTTTTGAAAAATGCCGTCTGCATGCACGAGGAGGATTTTGGCATCCTTTGGAAGCACACCGACTGGCGCACGGAACGGGCGCAGGTGCGGCGCTCGCGGCGGCTGGTGCTTTCCTTTTTCACCACCATTGGCAACTACGACTACGGCTTTTTCTGGTATTTCTACCAAGACGGCACGCTGGAGTTTGAAGCCAAGCTCACCGGCATTATCAACACTTGCGCTACGTTGCCGGGGGAAGAGCCGGAGTTCGGCGTCTTGGTGGCACCCCAATTGTTCGGCCTCAACCACCAGCACTTTTTCACCGTTCGCCTGGATATGGCAGTGGATGGGCCGTGCAATTCCCTCTACGAAGTGCATGCAGAACCTCTGCCTCTGGGGCCAGATAACCCCCATGGCAACGCCTTTCGCGCCCGCTCCACCCTGCTCAAAACCGAGCAGGAGGCTAAGCAAACGGTGGATCCCTTGCGAGGTCGCTACTGGAAGATTGTCAACCCCAATCGCCACAACCGCCTGGGACAGCCGGTGGCCTACAAACTGATGCCGGGGGACAATGTCCAGCTTTTGGCCCACCCCAACTCTTGGCTGCACCGACGGGCGGGCTATCTGGCCCACCACCTCTGGGCCACGCCCTACCATCCCGGCGAGAAGTTCCCAGCAGGGGACTACCCCAACCAACACCCCGGTGGCGAAGGGCTGGTGAAATGGACGCAAGCGAACCGATCCCTGGAAAACACCCGTCTGGTGCTCTGGTATAGCTTTGGCTGCAATCACTTCCCCCGCACCGAAGACTGGCCGGTGATGCCGGTTAGCTACATCGGCTTTATGCTCAAGCCCCTAGGCTTCTTTGAGTGCAACCCGGCTTTGGATGTGCCCCCGCCTCCGCCAAAGATCAAAGGCTGCTGCAGCTTGAGTCATTCCAACCAGCAGTGAGCGCCATATCCACCCCCTGTCCCTCATCGCGCTGACCGAATCGGGATCCAACGGATTTGGGTGGGCTGTCAAGAATATCAAAAAGCCCAGAAGCCTTGCTGTGTAGGAACTTCTGGGCATTGTTCAACTTTGGGAAATGGAGCTGACGGGAGTCGAACCCGTGTCCGAGATGGGTACTGAGGGATCACTCATTCACAGGTTTAGCCTCTTTGACCCTCGAGGCGGGGATCGCCGTTTGGATCCCGGCGATGGGAGTTCTCCGCCTGATCTTGGTCTCTCCCTCGACGGAGCCGGAGTAGAGAGCTGCACCCGTTGGGGTTGTGATCCGCCCACTTAACGGGGTCGTGAGCAGATCCTCGAGCTCAGAGTAAGTTTTCGGTTACTGAGCCTTAGGCAGCCAAAGCAGCCGCTTTACGAGCAAAGGGTACGACGTTGTTCGCACGTACTTTTTTGAGCCTGGTGGTAACGGGATAAGCTCAATCCCGACCTGCCTCATGAACCCATGTTCGCCACCCCGTCGAAACCGTTACAGCCCCAGGGTTGACTTGAGTCCAGCATAGCAAGATTTTTGGGGATACGGCCAGAACCTTTGCGAATGTGACAGAAGCTTTGCTAATATGACAAAGCTGCAAACTTGGGTCGGTAGCTCAGCGGTAGAGCACTCGGCTTTTAACCGATTGGCCCAGGGTTCGAATCCCTGCCGACCCATGTCAGTCTTCCCCTTCCAAAATGCGGGGCACCTTGAAGAACATGTCTGCCCGGTCAGGGGCGTTGGCCAGGATCCCTTCGATATCCGGGTAGGGCTCGACTTCATCGGGGCGGGTGGGCAGTTCCATGTCCAGGACGTGAAAGGTGGGCTCTACCCCCTCCGTGTCCAGCTCCTTCAGTTGCTCCACGTAGGCCAAGATGTCTGCTAGCTGCTCTGTGAACTGGATCTCTTCCTCCTCGGTCAGCTCCAGACGAGCCAAGTGAGCAACATGTTGGACTTCTTCCCGTTTCAGCATCCTCTCCTCTGGCTCCCAGATTATCGACTTGACTTAGCCCAGGGTAGCCGAGATCAACCGTTCGCGTTAACAGAACGGAGTCCTTCTGCAGGAAGGCTCAGTACACTTCCAGGTTGGCGCGCCCGGTGGTTTTCAGCCAGTTTTGGGCCTCGATGTAGTTGTTGGGGGCAATGCGAATGGCCCGAATCCAGTACTGGGCAGCCTCGTCGAACAGGGACTCTGCTGTTTCCTCATCCCCGGCTTGCAGGCTCAGCTCGCCCTTGTGGTGCAGCAATACGGCAATGTTGTTCAGGGCAGAGCAAAGTCTTGGGTTCAACTCCAGAGCTTGGTGATAGTACTCCAGAGCCTTGTCCAGTTCGCCGTTGCTCTGGTAGATCAGGCCCATGTTGTAGAGGATGTAGCTGCGGTCTTCTTCCCCTTGCTCGAGGGCGAGGGCTTCTCTGTAGTTTTCTAGGGCCTCGGCGTATTCTCCTTCGCTCTGAGCGGCCATGCCATCCCGGTAGTAGGCAAAGGCTTTCTTTTCCTCGGAACTCACCCCTGGCAGCAGTTTCAGAATTAGATCGGCCATGACGGTGAAGGTCTTGTCAATGAAGTTGTCGTTCTTCATGCTGCGCGGCATGGCTGACCTCTTTTAGAACTTAGAACTCAGGATTTCTTTCTTGCGTTGTATCACGCCCAAGGCGGGATCCGAAACACAACTCCATGAGGGCTCTGTCTCAGGCTACGGCAGGGGAACTGCAACGCTGTCGCGACGAGGCCACAAACGGCCTTGTCAAGGAACTTCCGACCTGTCAAGACTGTGTCGAAGAGCGCTTGCTCAGGCGCACAGGATGCCACTGCACAGTTTCGCCGGGGCAAACCTCGAGCTCACAGGCGGTGTCGATCAGCCGCTGTGCCTGCGCTTGAGGGGTGGGATAGCGGGCCAGATCTGCATCCACCAGGTGGGGATGTTCCTGCAACAGCCGCACGAGAAACTCCTGCAATTCCTCAGGGCTGAGAAATTGCTCCGGCAAGCCCGGGATCAGCAGCACATAGTGGTTGGCAGCACGTAACAGTTCGGGTTCTGAGTCTAACATGGTGTGGGGTTGGGCGTCTTTTTTCCATCATGAACCAACGGGTTGCGCCTCTCTTGATATCCTGAAAAAGACTTTCCTTGCTCTTGTCCTCCGTCTTGTTGGCGTTTGAGATTTGCTTTCCCTATGGCCAAGCCGCGCACCCTCTCTGGCATTCAGCCCTCTGGCGAACTGCATTTGGGCAACTACTTGGGGGCAATTAAAAACTGGGTGGCCGAGCAGGAGCACTACGAGAACTTTTTTTGCATCGTCGATCAACACGCCATCACCGTCCCTCAGGATCCTAAGCTGCTGAGGGAGCGAACCCGTTCGCTGTTTGCCCTTTATTTGGCCTGCGGCCTCAGCCTGGAGCATTGCGTGCTATTCGTCCAGTCCCACGTGCCTGCCCATACGGAGCTGGCCTGGCTGTTCAACACCATCACCCCCATGAACTGGGCGGAGCGCATGATCCAATACAAGGAGAAGAAAGAAAAACAGGGAGAGGAGACCAGCGTTGGCTTGTTCAGCTACCCGATTTTGCAGGCGGCGGATATTTTGCTCTACCAGCCCAAGTATGTGCCGGTGGGGGAGGATCAGCGGCAGCATATTGAGCTGTGTCGGGATATTGCCCGCCGCTTCAATGACCGTTTTGGAGAGGTGTTTCTGATCCCGGAGGCCCTGATTCGTCCGGAGGGGGCGCGGGTAATGAGCTTGACCGATGGTACGCGCAAGATGTCCAAGTCGGATCCCTCGGATTTCAGCCGTATCCATCTGCTGGATGACCCAGATACCATCCGCAAGAAGATCCAAAAATGCAAGACCGACCCCATTCGGGGCATTACTTTTGACGATCCGGCTCGTCCCGAAGCCCACAATTTGTTGACGATTTACATGCTCACCTCCGGCAAAAGCAAGGAGGCGGTGGCGGCTGAGTGTGCCGAGATGGGGTGGGGACAGTTCAAGCCCCTCCTCGCCGACAGCATCATCGCTGCCCTGGAGCCCATTCAGCAGCGCTACCGGGAACTGTGGAGCAACCCCGACCACCTGCTCGTTCTGATTCGGGAGAATGCCGCTAAGGCCCGGGCCATCGCCGAGCAAACGCTACAAAGGGTGAGAGAGGCCATGGGGTTCTTGCCCCCCTAAGGGATCCCTGCCCAAGCTTTGATCAGTCGGGGTTGCCATCGCGGATCTCGACGGTGCTGAAGGCGCTCACCAGCCAGTCTAAACCCAGCTCCGAGAGGATCCCTTTCCAGCCCAGGCGCAGGCGCTCCTGCCATTCTTGCCGGTGGTTAATCAAGTACACACAGACCAGAGTGATGCCCACTCCCAGCCATTGCAGCCGCGTCAGCGATTCCCCCAGAAAGGTGCTGCCAAACAGCAGGGCAAAGATGGGGGTGAGGAAGGTCAGGGAACTGAACTCGGTGAGGTTTTCCTGGGAGGCGAAATAGAAGAAGAGGGCATAGGCCAAGGCGCTCCCCATCACCGAAGCGTAGAGAAGGCCCAGCCAGTGGGTTCCGCTCAGGTGTTGCCATTGCTGAGTCTCCGTCAGTCCCGACAGCAGGATCAAGGGCAGGCTGCCCAACACCATGTGCCAGCCCGTCGCCAGCACCGGATCCGCCACCTCCGCCACCTTGGGCATCATCACGGTGCCGATGGCCATCGACAGGGAGGCCATCAACATCCAAACGACGCCGGCCCCCAACTGCAGGGATCGCTCGCCGGATAGGCCGATGAGGCCAATGCCGAAAACTCCCAGCCCCAGGCTCAGCCAGCCTAGGGATCCCATCCGCTCGCGGTAAAACCAGGTGGCCATCAAAGCCACCGCCAGCGGCTGCGAGTCAATGAGCACGGATCCCAGGCCCGCCCCTGTCTCTTTCAGCCCTTGGGCCAAAAATCCCTGAAAACATGTGCCATCCACCAGCGCAAACGCCAACACCCATAGCCAGCCGCGCAGCCCTCTGGGATGCCATGCGTGAGACGCAGAACCCCGCCCCTGCCAGAGCCGAAAGGCCAGAACCAGGATCCCTGCCGGCAGCAACCGCAGAATGGCAATGAAGAGGGGGGTGGTCTCGGAGAGGGCATCTCGCATCACCACCATCGCCGAGCCCCACAGGAAAAAGGGGGCAATCATCAGGAGGCGTTGCCAGATAGGCTGAAAGAACAGGTCAGACTGAGCCATAGGTGCTTCAAACTTGGAGACGGAAGTTAACCCCATGTTAAGCGCTGGGGCAGCTCAGTTACAAATCTTAACTGTTGATGCATATTATGCCTGGCATGGAATCCCTGGAGGGCTTTCTCAACCTGGACAAGCCGGCGGGGCTCACCTCCCACGACTGTGTGGCAGTGGTGCGGCGGGTCTTGCGCACCCGCAAGGTGGGGCATGGGGGCACCTTGGATCCGGCGGCAACGGGGGTTTTGCCGATTGCGGTGGGACGGGCAACACGCTTTTTGTCGTTTTTGTCGGGGGATAAGGTGTATCAAGCAACCTTCCGATTGGGACAGCGCAGCGACACCGACGATGCCGAAGGGCAGATCCGGGTGGGATCCCCTTGTCCTGGGTTGAGTCGCGAGCAGGTAGAGCAGTGCTTGCGGGAGTTTACCGGCGAGATCTGGCAGGTGCCGCCCCTCTACAGCGCCCTTAAGCGCCAGGGGAAAAAGCTCTACCAGTTGGCCCGTGCCGGCGTGGAGGCTGCGGAACTCCAGTTGGAGCCGCGGCGGGTGGTCATTCGGCAACTGCGCATCCTGGGCTGGCGAGCCGGAGACTTTCCGGAAGTGGATCTGGAAGTTGCCTGTGGCCCCGGCACCTACATTCGTGCCCTTGCCCGCGATGTGGGGGAAAAATTGGGCTGTGGAGGGCTGATGAGCCGGCTGCGACGGCTGCAAAGTGGCCCCTTTCGCATCGCAGAAAGCCTGCCCCTGGAGAAATGGCGGGGATCCGGGGATCCCGCTGCCGCCCTGTTGCCCATTGAGTGGGGATTTGCCGATTGGGGTGCGGTACAGCTCTCTTCCGCCGAAGCGAAGCAGTGGCTGCAGGGTCAGGCCATTCCCCTCGACCGGCCCATTATCGGTGCCCCTACTTTGCGGGTGCTGGATGAGGAGGGCAAGTTTTTGGGCTTGGGGTACAGTCAGGCAGGTCAGCTCAAGCCGCTGCGGGTGTTGTCGCCGGATCCCTAGAGTGTTGCAGAAAGGTTACATTTTTGTAACAACATTGGCCATTGTCTCAGAGGGAAGTGGGAAAGAAACCCCCGCATGCTAAACTTCTGAGGGCGAAGGGGAGCCTGAAGCGTTGCCGTTGCCGGGCTCTGGCTCGATTTTCCAAGGTTGACCTTTGGATGTTGTCCGGCAAAATCTCTTCTCATTTTTTCATCTCAAGCTACTTTACAAAATAAAGTCACAAGAATGGAGCTGGGGATATGCGGGATGCCGTAACCACACTGATCAAAACCTACGACCTGACGGGCCGCTACTTGGATCGGGAGGCAATGGATGCGCTCAAGGCTTTTTATGACTCGGGGCTGCGGCGCATCAAGGCCGTGAACGTGATCAATCTCAACTCGGTGGATATCGTCAAAACGGCTGCTGCGGCCATGTTCGCCCAGGTGCCAGATCTCATTCGTCCGGGAGGCAACGCCTACACCACCCGCCGCTACGCCACCTGTTTGCGGGATATGGACTACTTCTTGCGCTACGCTTCCTACGCGCTGGTGGCTGCCGATAACAGCATTCTGGATGAGCGAGTCTTGGCCGGCTTGCGGGAGACCTACAACTCCCTCGGCGTGCCCATCGCCCCGACGGTGATTGGGATCCAAAACATGAAAACCCGCACCCTGGAGCTGCTTGGCTCTGGCGAAGACTACAGCTTTGTGGCCGAGCCCTTCGATTACCTGAGCGCCAAGCTGAGCGAAACCGATATCTAAACCGATATCTAAGCGCCTGCTCTTATTCGTCGGCGTAGGGATTGGCCGGCACCGGTATCGGCTCCACCTGCTCGGCAGCGATTACCAACTGAGATTGGCCATCCCGCTGCTCCACGGCCATGCGCCCCTCCAGACGCAGCCAACTGTCGGCAGTTAACTGCTCTGCCTCTGGCCAGCGCACCGGCAAGCCCACAGGGTAAGCATCGGCAGCACAGCAGCTAACCAAAAACCGGGCAATAACAAAATGGTCGGGTTGCTTGTCGGGAATGACGAACCCCTGCACCCGCACCGGCTGGTCTTCATAGGTGTAGGGATCCGGGTAAACATCCAAGGTGCGCACCCAGTCCAGCAGAGTACGCTGACGCGGGTCGAGCTTGGGGCGAAAAGCCTGCGGCTGGCTACGAGATACCCCCAGATAGGGAGATACCCCTCGGTTGAGGGCAGTTTGGCTGGAGAGCGGGCGTGGCTCGACCCAAAACCCCAGCAGGGCCGTCAGGATCAACAGTCCTGCGCCCAGCCGCGGCCCCAATAGTGAGGCATGGACTTCAGAAGAGGCAACTTTGGCTCCTCGCCAACGGCCAATCCCCAAGCCCAACAGACATAGCCCAGCCAACAACGCCACATTCACATAGCCGGGATTGATCAACATCAGCAGGGTGCCCCGCCAGCGATAGACGATCAGCAGGATCCCTAGCAACATCAGCCCAGCCGCCTCCCAGTAGGCCGTATTGCCCCACCGCAACGGTTTGGACTCCGTCCCGCTGACGCGACCGACAGGCCGAGACATACCCTTGGTTTTCGCGTGCGGTTCCTCTGGATTTTGTTTTTCTCGAAGACGACCAGAACTGCTTTTGGGCATGGGTTGCAGCTTTTTCACACCACTCCGAGCCTAAGTTTAGCAATCCTCGCGGAAGTGCCCACTGCCGGCGTTGGGGAATGCCTGTGCTGCCAATTTCCCAGTCACAGGTATCGGGTTGCCCGAATAAGGCAAGGACTCCGTCCCCCTAACGCGAACAGCAAAACATTTCGTTTGGCTCACGTTCTTTGATTGCCGTCTTTACAGCTTCAGGGATCCCATCATCAATTCAACAAATCCAGCCACAGATAACCTCACATTGATATCCCATTGATAACGGACTTTAGCGTGACGGACAGGGTTGTAGGCGGGTGTATAAAGCCTAGGGAGTTGCTGCAATTTTGGCGGTCTGCTCTACAGTGGGATAGACGCAACTGAGATAGCACACGCGAATGTTGGCAAGGATACCTAGCTGGCTGCGGGGCGTGAGCTACGCCATCTATGGTTTTCTCTACCTGCCAATTCTGCTTATTGCGGTCTATTCCTTTAACCGCGCCCGCTTTGGGCTGGCGTGGACAGGTTTTACCTTCGATTGGTACCTTTCCCTGTTTCAGAATGCCCTGGTCTGGCAGGCCACGCAAAATACCCTCGTCCTGGCGTTGGTCAGCACGCTGGTCAGCACGCTGCTGGGATCCCTGCTGGGCTATGGGCTGTATCGCTATCGCTTCCCCGGTAAAAAGATCCTGCAGGGGCTGATGCTGTTGCCGGTGATCGTCCCCGATATTGTGATGGCCATCGCGCTGCTGCTGTTCTACCAGTTTGTGCGCTTTTACACGGGCCTCTTTGAGCTGGGCTTGGGGACGATGATCTTGGCCCACATTACGTTTCAGATTGCTTTTGTGGCTATTGTGGTGCGCAGCCGTCTCCAACTTTTGGATCCTGCGTTGGAGGAAGCCGCCTATGACCTCTATGCAAACACCTGGCAAAAGCTACGCTATGTCACCTTGCCCTTGGCCATGCCAGGGATCCAAGCTGCCGCTTTGCTGGCTTTTACCCTTTCGATAGATGATTTTGTCATCTCCTTTTTTACCAGTGGGCCGGAGAGCCTGACCTTGCCAATTTTGATCTACAGCACGGCGCGACGAGGAGTTACCCCGGAAATCAATGCCCTCTCCACCTTGATCATTCTGGTTACCTTGATCTTGGTCGTGGGCTTCCCCCTGCGGAGTGCTCCGCACCGCTGACGCGAACAGCCGCTCCCGCCTGGGATCCCGCTAGCCGTTCTCGACAGTTCCCCCTCTCCCCCTGAGAGAGGTTGGAGATGAGGGCCTAAGCCTAAGTGTTGAAGTAGCGGGCTGCCGGATGGTAAGCAACGATGGCGGTGGTGGACTGTTCCGGATCCAATTGATCGCTTTCGTCCATGGTGAGGCCAATGCGCTCGGCCTGGAGCACCTGCAGCAGAACCCGTTGGTCGGCGATGTTGGGGCAGGCGGGATAGCCGAAGCTGTAGCGGGATCCCCGATAGCCCTGATGCAGGATCTTGCGGATGTCGGGGCTATCTTCGTGGCCAAACCCCAGCTCCCGCCGGATGCGGGCATGGCACCATTCCGCCAGGGCTTCCGCCAGGGTCACAGCCAGGCCGTGGAAATACAGGTAGTCGGTGTACTGGCCCTCGGCAAAGAGGCGCTGGGCATAGGCGGTGGCTTCTGCCCCTACCGTGACCGCCTGCATGGGGAAGACATCTACTAGGCCAGTGGAGCGATCGGCAAAGAAGTCAGCGATACAGTAGCGGTGGCCGGTTTTTTGGCGGGGGAAGGTGAAGCGGGCCAATTCCCGCACCCCTGGAGAGAGTTGCGGGCGCTCCACCGTGGGCAGTTGGAAATAGGTGGTGGAGCCTGGCTCCAGGGAAAACAGCTCGGGGAAGCTGGCCGGGTCGAAGAGGATCAAAGTGTTCCCCTCTGCCTGGGCCGGGAAATAGCCGTAGACCACTTGGGGGTGCAGCAGATCTTCTGCCAGGATCCGCTCTTTCCAGCGCTCGATCACCGGATCCACCTGGGTGGCGATAAACTCGGCAAACTCCTCTGCCGACTGGTCGCGGGGCTTGCGAATCTGCCATTGTCCGGCCACCAGGGCTTGCTTGTCGATGTAGAAGAAGACTTCCGGCCAAGGGATCTGATCTGAGGTGAGAACCTGGGATCCCCAGAAAGGCGGGATGGGTCGCTCGGTCTCCAGGGCAACGGCTTCAGAGCGGCGGGTGTCTTGGGACTCGGAGAGGGTGAGGGCGGGAGCAGCTCCCACGGTGGTCTCCGCAGGGGGCAGGCTGGGATCCGTTTCCTCTGGAACCCAAGAAGCCTCTTTCTGGCCATTGGCAGAGGGGGATCCCTGCTCCAAGTCATCCAGAAAACCCAGCCGGTCGTCCCAGCGTCCGGCAGCTTTGGCCTGCATCAGCCGATCCATAAAGTGGAGATCGACGAAGGCGTCGCGGCCATAGATCACCTGGCCTTTGTAGGTCTTGCGGCAGTCTTCTTCCACAAAGCGGCGGGTGAGGGCAGCCCCTCCCAAAATGACGGGAACCGTGATGCCCCGCTCGTTAAACACCTCCAAGTTCTCCTTCATAAAGGCGGTGGATTTTACCAACAGGCCGCTCATGGCAATGCAGTCGGCCTTGCTCTTTTCATAGGCTTCGATGATGTTCTCCACCGGCTGCTTGATGCCCAGGTTGATGACTTTGTAGCCGTTGTTGGTGAGGATGATGTCCACCAAGTTTTTGCCGATGTCGTGGACATCCCCCTTGACGGTGGCGATCAAGAAGGTGCCCTTGCACACTCCCCCCTCCACCTTTTCCATGAAGGGCTCCAGGTATTTCACCGCCGCTTTCATGGTTTCTGCCGATTGCAGCACAAAGGGCAGTTGCATCTTGCCGGCACCGAACAGCTCCCCCACCTCTTTCATGCCATCCAGCAAAAAGGTGTTGATGATCTCCAGGGGGGGATAGTTCTGCAGCGCCTCTGCCAAGGTTTCTTCCAGGCCAATCCGCTCGCCGTCGATGATGTGCCGCCGCAGCCGCTCCTCCAGGGGTAAATCTGCAAAAGATCCGCCAGAGCGCAGTTCCTTCCCGGAAACGCCCGCAAACAGCTCCGTCAGCCGCGCCAGAGGATCGTAGGTGCAAATGCCCGAGGACTCCGTCCCGCTAACGCGAACGGCGTTAAACTGCCGCCGATCCCAGATCAGATCCCGACACACCTGCTGCTGCTCTTCGGGGATCTTGTTCAGGGGCAGGATCTTGGCGGCACTGACGATAGCGGCATCCAGGCCGGCCTCGCGGCACTCGTGCAAAAACACCGAGTTCAACACCACGCGGGCTGCCGGCGAGAGCCCAAAGGAGATGTTGGAAATGCCCAAGAGAATGTGGGTCTCCGGGAAAGCCTGGCGGATACGGCGGATCCCTTCCAGGGTGGCTGCTCCGTTGCTACGGTCTTCCTCGATGCCGGTGGAAATGGGCAAGGCCAAAGGGTCAAAGAAAATCTCGTAGGGCGGGATCCCGTACTCAACCGCCTGGCGATAGGCCCGCTCGGCAATCTGGAACTTCTTGTCGGCGGTGCGGGCCATGCCCTCTTCGTCGATGGTGCCGATGACCACCCCGGCGCCGTAGGTTTTGGCCAGCTCCAGCACCTTTAGGAAACGTTCTTCCCCATCCTCGTAGTTGGTGGAGTTGAGCAGACATTTGCCTCCCGCCACCTTGAGGCCCGCCTCCATCTTTTGCCAATCGGTGGAGTCCAGCATCAGGGGGATTTGGATTTGGGTGACCAGCCGGGACACCAGCTCCCGCATATCCCGCACCCCATCCCGGCCCACATAGTCCACGTTGACATCCAACACATGGGATCCCTCCCGCACCTGCTCGCGGGCCAGGGCCACCAGGCCATCCCAGTCTTCGGCATTAAGCAGCTCCCGCATCTTTTTGGAGCCGCTGGCATTCAGCCGCTCGCCGATGATCAAAAAAGAGTTCTCCTGCAGGTAGGGCTGAGGGGCATAAATCGAGGCAGCAGCCTGGATCCGTTCGATGCTACGACGTTTGGGCCGCAACCCCTGCACGGCTTCCACCAAGGCGGCGATGTGCTCCGGACGGGTGCCACAGCAGCCTCCCACCACTGCCACCCCCAGATCCCGCACAAAGTGCTCCAGGTGGAAGCGCAACTGCTCCGGCGTGAGCTTGTAGTGGGCTTTGCCGCCGATGTTTTCCGGCAGGCCGGCGTTGGGAATGCAGGAGATGGGAAAGGGGGAATGCCGAGAGAGGTAGCGGATGTGGTCCACCATTTTGTCGGGGCCGGTGGCGCAGTTGAGGCCCAGCACATCGATGGGATAGGGCTCCAGGATGGCCAGGGCCGCCCCGATCTCCGTGCCCACCAGCATTGTCCCCTGCACCTCAAAGGTCAGGGACACCACCACCGGCAGGCGGATCCCGCGTCGGGCAAACTCCTGCTGCACGGCCACCAGGGCCGCCTTGGTCTGCAAAATGTCCTGACAGGTCTCGATGATGAGCAGATCCACCCCGCCGTCGATCAACCCCCGCACCTGCTCGGCAAAGCTGGAGCGCATGTCGTCAAAGCTGATGTGCCCCAGGGTGGGCAGCTTGGTGGTGGGGCCGATGGAGCCGGCCACGAAACGGGGCTTTTCCGGCGTCGAAAACTCGGCTGCTACCCGCTTGGCCAAACGGGCTGCTGCCACGTTCAGCTCGTAGGCTTTTTCCGGGATCCCATATTCGGCCAAAACAATGGAGGTAGCCCCAAAGGTATTGGTCTCGATGACGTCTGCCCCCACCTCCAGAAAGCCCCGGTGCACCTGTTCCACCGCCTCCGGCTTGGTCAGCACCAGCATCTCATTGCAGCCCTCCAGTTCCGGCCCACCAAAATCCGCTGCCGTCAGGTTCTGGGCCTGGAGGGAGGATCCCATCGCCCCATCGAAGACAATTACACGTTCCTGGAGACAGTGCAGGAAGGGATGGGTCATAGAAGTCAAAGACAGGCAGGGTGTCATCGACCTAGAGTCTGATTTAAGTTAGCATCGAGCCATTTGCCCGGACTAGACCGAGGGGCCAGGGATCCCATCTTGGCCATTGTTGAGGTGAATTTAACATTTTCTTTGCCTGCCCCGTTGCTGTTTCCCCCAGGTCGGGCTAATTTAGGGAAGACGTTTTGGTGTGAACGGCTACAGTTGCTCGCAAGTGTTCCTCCCAGGGTCACTTGCCGCCTGCTGTAGAGCGATCTTCTCCTCGCGGGTTGGAGTGGTTAAGGTGCTGAATGTTCCGCCCCCCCAGTGAAGTGCCTCGCACCCCGTCGCAGGATTGGCGAAGAGAAAGATCCACCTCTCGCCATCTTGAGAGGTTCCGCCCACCAAGATGACGGGTCTTGCGCCAGTTCAGTTGAGCCCCATGAGCGATATCTGCTTCCAGATTGACCCGAGCAATCGGTTATCCAGAAGCGGGCAGGCTTGCCTAGGGCAACTCAGGCTTTGGCTTGCGGATATCGGCTCCCTCACTCTGGCGTTGTGGGATGCAGCAGGGCTGCAACTTGCTCCTCTCCCTTTGGCGTCTAAGCTCCCTTAGTCACCTTTAGTTGTCTGTGATTAGGATCACGAGGAACTCAGCATGGCTCAAGCAAAGGAATTGGTGAAATCTGGTCAAACAGCTCTTCTCGAATCGGATCTGGAAAATCCACCTTCCAGCGCCCTGGAGTTGGACACCGAGACAGATACCCTCGAGAGCGAACTGGATACCGGTGACACTGATGCTTTTGATGAGGATGACGACGACGAAGAGGCAGCAGAGGAGGATGGAGAGACTGCCGCCGCCGGTGCCAAAGGTCGCTCAAAGCGCAAGGCGGCCAGTAAGAAAAAGCCCTACACCGACGACTCTATCCGGGTCTATTTGCAAGAAATTGGGCGTATCCGGCTGCTGCGGGCCGATGAAGAAATCGAGCTAGCCCGAAAAATTGCCGATCTGCTGGAGCTAGAGCGCGCTCGCGAGGCCGTTTTTCAGCGTATGGGCCTCTGGTCAGACCCAGAAGAGGTGCCGGACACCCTCTGGGCAGAAGAGGTCAAGATGTCCTTGCCGGAATTTCGGCGGCGGTTGCATCGGGGGCGGCGGGCCAAAGAAAAGATGGTGCAGTCTAATCTGCGTTTGGTGGTGTCCATCGCCAAAAAGTACATGAACCGGGGCCTGTCTTTTCAGGATTTGATTCAGGAGGGATCCCTGGGCCTGATCCGGGCAGCCGAGAAATTCGACCACGAGAAGGGCTACAAGTTCTCCACCTATGCGACGTGGTGGATTCGACAGGCCATCACCCGCGCCATTGCCGACCAATCCCGCACCATTCGCCTGCCTGTCCACCTCTACGAGACGATCTCCCGCATCAAAAAGGTAACCAAGTTGCTTTCCCAGGAATTGGGCCGCAAGCCCACCGAAGAGGAGATCGCCACCCGCATGGAGATCACCATCGAGAAGTTGCGCTTTATCGCCAAGTCGGCCCAGCTTCCCATCTCTTTGGAAACCCCCATCGGCAAGGAAGAGGATTCTCGGCTGGGAGACTTTATCGAGTCGGATGGGGAGACGCCGGAGGATCGGGTGGCCAAAGTCTTGCTCAGAGAAGATCTGGAAAGCGTTTTGGAAACCCTCACCGCTCGCGAACGGGATGTGTTGAAGTTGCGCTACGGCTTGGATGATGGCCGCATGAAAACGCTGGAGGAGATCGGCCAGATCTTTAATGTCACCCGCGAGCGGATCCGGCAGATCGAGGCCAAAGCCCTGCGCAAGCTGCGCCACCCCAACCGCAACAGCGTGTTGAAGGAATACATCCGGTGACTCTGGGGCCCATTCCTTCTAGCTCTCAGGGAGAGCCGGGGCAAGGGATCCAAGAGAGTTCCCGGCCCCCTAAGGCAGACTGAGTTGGAACTGCCAACCCGCGCGATGGAGGATCTTCAGCATGAACTCGAACCAGACTCCGCGGATCCCAGTCTTTCTGAAAAAGCAGCCCTCTTTCTGGTGTTGGCCGCGGTGGGCGCCATCGGAGCTTTGGTGGCCAAGCTCACCATTGTCAAGCTCACCATTGTGGTGGGGCGCACCGTTCGCAAGGATTCCTATTTTCTCTCCCAGAGGGCTGGATTGGCGGATCCCTTTACACAGACTCAAGGACTGAGCGATTGCGGCGCTTCTGGGCAGCCTTGACTTTCTACACGGCCCTGCCTCTGGGGTGGGTCGGAGACTTGCCGTTTGAGGGCATTGCCGCCTGGCTGCCAGGGGTAGGTGTGTTGCTGGGCGGGATCCTCTCCCTGGCCGGGATCCTGCTGCAGGTTTTCCCCAATCCGGTGCGGGCCGCTTTGCTCTTGGCCCTGTGGGTTCTCTTGACCGGTGGACTGCACCTGGACGGGGTGGCCGATACTGCCGATGGCTTGGCGATCAATGTCCACAAGAATCCTTACAAAGGGGATCCGGAACGGTCAACTGAGGATGGGCAAAAATCTGACTTGCAGGGATCCCGTCGCCGTCTGCAGGTGATGAGCGATAGCCACACCGGGGCCTATGGGGTACTGGCCTTGGTGCTGCTGCTGCTGCTGAAATTTGCTGCCCTGAGCAGCGTTCGAGCTTGGCCCCTCTTGCTGCTGGTGCCTGCTTGGGGGCGTTGGGGCCAGTTGCTCGCCATTGCCCTGTACCCCTACCTGCGCGAGCAGGGATCCGCCCGCTTCCTCAAGGACTCCACCTCCTTGCCGGGATCCCTGTGGCCGGGCACTCTGCTTTTGCTGGCCATCACCGGGGGGTTGGGCTGGGTCGGGCTCTTGGCTTGGCCCCCTTTGCTGCTCTGGACGCTGGGATCCGCTCTGGGGGCTTGGGCCGTGGGCTACTGGATCTACCGCCAGTTGGGAGGACACACGGGCGATACCTACGGAGCTACGGTGGAATGGTCAGAAGCGATAGCATTGCTGTGGGGATCTCTCATCGGGCCATCATGAATCTCCTGACCGTCCTGAGGACTTCCTTCCAGATTACCCTGGCTCCCCTATCCATCGACCGTGTCCACCAAGAGGCCTCCCATCCGGGCAATGGAGCTGTGGTGGTGATGAGCGGCACTGTTCGAGACAACACCAATGGCCGCCCTGTCGATTACCTGGAATACCAAGCCTACGAGCCCATGGCTCTGAAGGTCTTCGCCGATATTGCCCGACAAATTCAGCAGCGCTGGCCAGATGCCAACAGTGTGGTCATCCACCACCGCATCGGCAAGCTGCGCATTGGCGAGATCAGCGTCTTGGTGGCGGTGGGCACCCCTCATCGGGCCGAAGGGTTTGCTGCCTGCCAATTTGCCATCGACACCCTCAAGCACAACGCCCCCATCTGGAAAAAAGAATACTGGCGAGATGGCACCAGCGCCTGGGTGAGCCTTGGCGCTTGCGAGCTCTCTTCGGCATAGATCCCCCTACACCATACCCACTTGCTCAGCCAAACCCAATTGCTGGCGGGCTGTTTGGCAATCTTGCTGAATTTGCTGAATCAAATCTGCCACCGTGGGAAATCTCCGCTCTGGGCGGATAAAGCCCCGTAGCGCCACCCGCACCTCTTGCCCGTAGAGATCTCCTGTCCAATCCAATAGATGCACCTCGACGGTGTGCTGTAAACCGGCAAACGTGGGCCGATGGCCAATGTTCATCACCCCAGGTAGAGCTGCCGCAGCAGCAGGCACATCCACCCAAACGCTGTACACCCCATCGCGGGGCAAAAACTTCTCCGGAGGCAAGCGGAGGTTGGCGGTGGGAAAGCCCAGTTGTCGGCCCCGCTGATCCCCTTGCACCACTTCTCCCGTTAGCCGGTAAGGACGACCCAAGAGCGCTTCGGCGGTGGACACCTCCCCAGTCGCCAAGGCAGCTCGAATGCGAGAGCTGCTCACCCGTTCCCCGTTCAGTTTCGCCTCCGGGATCACCTCCACCGGAATGCAGCGCTCGGATCCCCAAGCCTGGAGCGTTTGGGCGTTGCCGGAGCGACGGTGACCAAAGCAAAAATCCCAACCGACGCTGAGATGGCGAACGCGCAGGCCCTGTTCAAGTACCGTTTGGATAAACTCTTGGGGGGGCTGGCAGGCAAATGCAGGGGTGAAGGGGAGCAGTACCACCTGCTCAAAGCCCATTTGCGCCAACAGATCCAGCTTTTCGGCAGGGGGAGTGAGCAACAGCTGAGGCCGCCTCGTCAAGACTTCCTGGGGATGGGGATGAAAGGTGAGGACAGTACGTACCCCCTGAAGAGAATCTCGAATCGGCTGCAGCACCTTCTGATGGCCCAGATGCAAGCCATCGAAGTTCCCGATGGCCACAGCGGTGGGTCGCAAGGTTTGAGCCAGATCAGAAGTGATGTGCACTGTCCGGGATCCTAAAAACAGCCAACCAACTGCCTACCCCAGAGGCCACAGCAGGGCCACCAACCCACTCAGGCCCACCACGCCCCACAAGCTCCGTCGCAGGCGCTGCAACACAGGGTCGATCTGATAGCTGACGATCAGCCGATGCTGAGCCAGCTCCTCTTCTGACTTGGCATACATCGCCCCATCGTACCAGCCACTTTCTTCATAGGGAATCTGGGCTTGTACCAAGCGCCGCCGCACATAAGCCCATCCCAAGTAGAGATGGAGCAACACCAGGCCGAGCAAGACATTGGCCCCCAGCACCGACCCAGAGACAAAGTGGCCCCAATCTCCGGCAAAGCTGCTCCAAACCAGCGGGGAAACCGCCAGCACAACAGCTCCCCAAACCCCAAAGATTCGTTTTAAGTAAGGGATCCACCCCAAAGCAGGCCAGGAAAAAGGAAAGGCTTCCCTCAGCTCTGCATATTGCCGGAGCGGCTGTTGCTCAGCGGGAATGGGATGGAAGGGATCCAGCATAGACCTTAACGTATCTACACAAAATGATATCGGTCGGGTTGGCCCCCCGCCAAGCCTATCCTCAGACCTCCATCTCTCGACGAAGACAGCCTAGAAATCCAGCCCAGGCATCTTCCCGATCAACCGAAGGGGAGCGGGGTATCGTATTTATTGAAGTGTGGTCGCGTCTACAACTTATCCCATCATGAGCGTCACGAGCGAATCTGCCGCCACTGCCGCACCCTATGTAGTCTTAAAAGAGCCGGATGGCAGCCAAAGAAAACACGTTCTCTCGGGAGCGACCGCTTGGACCCTAGGCCGTGATGAGGACAACGCCATCGTCTTGAGCGATCCCAGCGTTTCCCGCCAACATGCCCTGCTGCAATACCTCGACAACAACAGCATCTATCTCATCGATCTGGGCAGCCGCAACGGCTCGTTTGTCAACAATCGCCGCGTCAGCATTCCCACCCTGCTGCAGGATGGGGATCACCTCACCCTTGGACAATCCCAGCTGGAGTTCCACAGCGGATCCCTGGCCAGCTCGGAACCCAGCCCTGCGGCCAAACCTTCGGACACCCTGGTTTTACAAACCCGCTGGCTGATCTCGGTGGCGGTGGTGGATGTGCGAGGTTACGGACAACTGACTCAACAACTGGACGAGCGCCTGCTTTCCCAGGTGATGGGCGATTGGTTCCGGCGGGGTGGGGATATCATTCAGCAGTACGGGGGCACTGTCGATAAATACATTGGCGATGCGATTATGGCCGTTTGGTTCCATGTGCCCCAAGCCAACACTGCTTCTCTGGGCACGGAAGTGCCGGGAATTCACCTCGATGTGAAGTCGGTTTTGCAGGCCATAGCGAAGCTGTTTCAAATGACCGAGCAGCTGAACGGTGAGTTTCCGCTGCCTTCTCCCATTCGTCTGGGGGCAGGGGTCAACACAGGCTCGGCAATCGTGCGCCAGGTGGGCAACAACACCCGCCAAGAATATACGGCTCTGGGAGATACGGTGAATTTGGCCTTTCGCATCGAGAGCGCTACCCGCACCCTCAACGCCGACCTGGCGGTCAGCCAGGACACCTATACCTGCTTGGCCAAACAGCTGGGGCAGGCAGCCGCCTGCTTCTCCCATCAGGCTGTGGAGCTGAAGGGGTATGCCCACCGCCATCAGGTGTACTACTGCGATGTGCGGTCTTTGCAAGCCGTTCTCAGCCCCTAGACTTGGATCCGACTACCCGGAGATGTCTTGCCGCTGTCTGCTGTCTGACAGAGCAAGGTGGGGGATCCCGCTGTTCTTTTAGAACCTCCTGCTGCTCCTTGAGCCGATAAGATGGCAAGGCCCATTTCGACTGCATAAGAGCCTGGCCCATGACTCTGGTCAATCGCCCCGAGGTGGTGGCAGAGCTAACCGAACTCTACCATCAGTACGAAGCTGCCCTGACGAGCAATGATGTGCCCACCCTGAACCGCCTGTTTTGGGATGGCCCCCAGGTGGTGCGCTTTGGTGTGGGGGAAAATCTCTACGGGGGAGACGAGATCAAGGCTTTTCGCCAACGGCGTCCTCCCACGAATTTGGCCCGCGAGATGCTGCGTTTGCAGGTAGTCACCTTTGGGGAAGATTGCGGCTCGGTCACCCTAGAGTTTCGCCGCCTGGTGAACGGGATCCCTCGCTTGGGCCGCCAAAGCCAGATGTGGTACAGGTTCCCCGATATCGGCTGGAAGATCGTCTCTGCCCACGTGTCCTTTTTGCCGGAAGATCAGGGGGAAATGCTGCGCAAAAGCTGCGGATCCACCTCGCCCACGTAGGTATTCAGCCCAATGGCCGTGGCGATCAAAGCCCCATCCACCTCCACCCGCCGATACTGGGAGATGGCCTCTGCCAGGGGCACATCCACCACCCGCCGATTTTGCCAGGCCACCATGCGGTCGTATTTGCCTTGGGCGATCAAGTCCACAGCAGCCACCCCAAAGGCTGCTCCCAGCAGGCGATCCAGAGGAGAAGGCGTACCTCCCCGCTGCAGGTGGCCCAAAACCATAACCCGGGTTTCGATGCCGGTGCGCAGGGCGATCTCATTGCCGATGTAATGGCCAATGCCGCCGTAGAGAGACTGCCCCAGGCTGTTGGTGTGGGTCACCGGCTCCCCCGACTCGGTGCGAACCGCCTCTGCCACCACCACAATGCTGAAGTTATTGCCTCGCTCTTTGCGGTCGCGGATTCTTTTGCAGACATTCTCCAGCTTGTAGGGAATTTCCGGGATCAAAATCACATGCGCCCCCCCGGCAATGCCAGCGCTGATGGCAATGTGGCCAGCATCCCGCCCCATCACCTCCATGACCATGACTCGGCTGTGGCTGATGGCCGTGTAGGTGAGCTGATCTAGGGCTTCCACAGCCACGCTCAGAGCTGTGTTGAACCCCACCGAATACTCGGTGGCACCGACATCGTTGTCGATGGTCTTGGGGATCCCGACAAAGTTCCAATCCCCCTGCAGGGCCAGTTGCCGGAGAATGGCCAAGCTGCCATCCCCCCCCACCCCGATCAGCGCATCCAACCCAAGCCGGTGGTAGCCGGTGATCACCTCTGCCGAGCGATCCACCAAGCTGCCATCGGGCATAGGGTAGGCGAAGGGGTTGCCTTTGTTCACGGTACCCAAGATGGTGCCGCCGTAGCGCAAAATGCCGGAAACCCGCTTCACATCCAGCAGCTCCGCCTCCACCGGTCGAGCCATGAGCCCTGCCGTCGCATCTTTGATGCCATAAACTTCCATGTCGTAGTCGCGGGCCCGCCGCACCACCGCTCGAATCACGGCGTTGAGGCCGCCACAATCGCCGCCGCTGGTGAGGATCCCGATTCGCTTACGTTTGGGCATAGAGCTCTAGTTAAAGAAAGGTGAACATCCTGAACAGAGATAAGGGTCTATATCGCTTGCAGAGAATCCCTACTCAATCGCAAACTACGGATGTGATCCAGTCGATCATTATCCCAATTATCTTGGTTCAATCAGCTCTGGAGAAACACCTTCTGGTTGGGGGAGTGCTGAAAAAGAAGAAATTGAGGGATCCATACAGCCCAGCAAGATCAGGTCAGCTTGCGTTCCCGGTGGGGTTTGGGGTTGGCGATCAAGCCCAGCCGTTAAGTATTCTTCACAAAAAGAATTAAGAAACATTGCCGCACAAGCTGCCGATTAGGAAAGCCTTCGATATCTCTGAGGATAGATCTTTTCAATCAAAAAGACTTGGGGGCAACGATCCACTCAAAAACTGAAATTATTTGTTAAGCAGGGATGATCAAAACCTGGTCAACCCGATGATAGGGATGAGGATAGAGATAAGGCATCCAGTCTGATTTGGGAGCAGTACCATGACTCAAACCATTGCCCAGTGTGCTCTACAAGGGGCCTCAGAGTTGCTCAGCCGCTACCGGCAGGGAGAGCGCCATTTTCCCCAGTCCTGCTTGGAGTATGCCTTCTTGAGGGGGGCCGATCTGCGAGGGGCCAATCTCGAGGGATCCGATTTGCATGGGGCTAACCTGCGCTACGCCAACCTGCGGGGCAGCAATCTGGCGAAGGCTGATCTGCGCTGTGCCGACCTGCGCTATGCCGACCTTGAGGGAGCCTGCTTGGAAGGGGCCAATTTGAGGGGATCCCTCTACAATCACAGCACCTGCTTCCCGGTGGGGTTTGATCCGGTGACGGCAGGGATGCAGCCCTTTGAATTTTGATTGGGGAAGGAGAGGGGATCCCTGAGCCCTCAGGCCGGGGGAAAGCGCTCCCGCAAATCTCGAATCACCGGAGCGGGCACCAGGTGATCGATGGGGCCGCCCAGCTTGGCGACTTCCTTCACCAGGCTGCTGCTGACAAAACTGTGCTCGCTGGCGGTGGCAAGGAACAAGGTTTCCAGTTCGGGAGCCAAAAGCTTGTTGGTGTGGGCCATTTGCAGCTCCACATCGAAGTCCGACAAGACTCGCAAGCCGCGCACGATCACCTTTGCCCCCCGTTGGCGGGCATAGGCCACCGTCAGACCTGAAAACGTATCAACTTCAACATTTTTGAGATGGGCTGTGGACAGGCTAATCTGGGCCTGCCGCTGCTCGGGGCTGAACAGAGGGGTTTTGTTGGGGTTTTTCAAGACGGCGACGATTACCTTGGAAAAAAGACGGCTGGCCCGCTCGATAACATCGAGATGCCCAAGGGTAATGGGGTCAAAGCTGCCGGGGTAGAGGGCGATCATGGCCAACTGTGCACTATTCCCTAGCCTACCTGGTCGCGGGCCCACGCCAAATAGGTTGTGCTCACCAAGTTGGCCGTCAGGGCCAGGATCTCGGGCTCAGCGTAGGGGTGCAGCTCTCGCAGCCGTTGTTCCAGGCGGGGGTAGGCAGTTGCGGGCAATTTGAGCAGGATGAGGAACTCGGCATCGGCCTGCAGGGATCCCTGCCAACGATAGTAGGACGTGATCCCGGGCAAGACCTGGGCACAGGCCACATAACGTTCGGCCACCAAGGTATGAGCCAAGCGATGGGCCTCGGCTTCGGATCCCACTGTGGTCATGACAACCGCGAGGGTATCGGGTGTGGTCTTATCGTCCATGCGGGGCAGTGGTTAACCAAGCGGTTCCTCCCTATCCTATCGCCCGCCAAGTTAGACGCTCCTAGCTCAACGGGGGCCTAGATTTGCCGAAATAGGGCCGCTTCTGGTGCCAGCGCCAGGCAGTTTGAATGATCTCGGCCAGGTCGGTGTAGAGAGGTTTCCAGTTGAGATCGCGAAGGATGGCGCCGGCATCGCCCACCAAGCGCGGGGGATCCCCAGGTCGACGTGCTCCCATTTGCACCGGGATCCGCTTTCCGGTCACGGCTGCTGCGGTGGCAATGACCTCTTTGACGGAAAAGCCTTGGCCATTGCCCAGGTTGTAGGCTGCTGGTACGGGTCGGCCAGAGGCCAGCGCTTCTACCGCCAACACGTGGGCTTGAGCCAGGTCGGTGACGTGAATGTAGTCGCGGATACAGGTGCCATCGGGGGTATCGTAGTCATCTCCAAAAACCGTGATGTGAGGACGTTGGCCGCCGGCGGCCTCCAACACCAAGGGGATCAGGTGGGTTTCCGGGTCATGGGCCTCCCCAATTTCACCATCGGGATCGGCTCCGGCGGCATTGAAGTAGCGCAGGCTAATGGATCGGATCCCGTGGGCAACCTGGAAATCTTGCAAGATCTGCTCCACCATTAGCTTGCTCTGGCCGTAGGGGTTGATGGGACGTTGCGGATGACTTTCGGGAATGGGAATCCGCTCTGGCACCCCATAAGTGGCACAGGTGCTGGAGAACACTATGTAAGGGATCCCGTGATCCCGCATGGCCTCCAACAAACTCAGGGATCCGGCCACGTTGTTGCGGTAGTATTTGCCGGGATCCTTGACCGACTCGCCCACATAGGCATAGGCAGCAAAGTGAATCACCCCTTCTGGGCGATAGTGCTGGATGACTTGATCAAGCCGCTGGCGGTCGGCGAGATCCCCAATCTCCAACGGCCCCCAGCGAACTGCCCAGGGGTGCCCGTAAACCAAGTTGTCGTAAGTGATGGGCAGATGGCCAGAGGCCGCCAGAGCTTTGCAGGTGTGGCTGCCGATGTAGCCCGCCCCGCCGGTAACCAGGAGACGCATAGGCAAACGTCAGATGGAAGATCCCACCCAGGGTAAAGGTTGTCAACGGGATCCCTTCAAGCTCCAAAAGCTTCTTTGGCGGCGTACATGACCTCCACACTGATCTCGGTCAAGCCTCGTTCGCGGGCAAATTTTTCGGTGTTGCGTTTAACCTTGCCGCGCACAAAGCCGGGCACCTTGTTCAGCTCCGCCTGGGCTTCCCGCGTCCAGACGAGGTCGGAATCGGCGCTCAGGCTCTTGTGGATTGCCTCTTTGGTGTCGTGGCCACCGAAGATCTCCAACAGGTGATCTTCCATGCCCAGGGTAAAGGAGTTGTAGATCAAGTCCACAATTTGGTTGGCGCCCTCGTAGCCCAAAAAGGGCCGGTAGCCGATAGGGAAATCCTGTACGTGGATGGGGGCCGAGATGACCCCACAAGGGATCCGCAGCCGTTTGCCCACATGCCGCTCCATCTGGGTGCCGAAAATCGCAGCAGGTTCCGCCTGGGCAATCGCATCCGCCACGCGGGTGTGGTCCTCCGTCATCAAGACCTGATCGCAATACCCTCCCACCTCTGCCTGGAACCACTCTCCATCGTAGGTGCAATAGCTGCCCGCCCACACCACGTGGATCCCCATCTCGCGGGCCAGGATTTTGGTGATGGCCGCCGCGTGGGTGGAATCCCCGAAGACCACCGCTTTTTTGCCGGTTAGGTTTTGGCAGTCGATGGAGCGGGAAAACCAGGCCGCTTGGGAAATGTGCAGGGTTTGCTCCTGGATGTAGGCTTCGTAATCGACAGGGATCCCTTGCTCATTCAGGATCTTCTGGATCTGGCGGATGAAGCGGGCCGTTTCCACCACCCCCATCGGGGTGATCTCGATGGAAGGCGTGCCAAACTCCTCCTGCAAGTAGCGAGCTGTCATCAGCCCCAGCTCCCGATAGGGCACCACATTAAACCAGGCCCGCCCCAGGTGCTTGAGATCGTGGACGCTGGCTCCCTGGGGGATCACCAGATTGAGATCGATATCCAGATCCCGCAGCAGCACCTTCAGCTCCCGCAGATCATGGGCATTGTGAAACCCTAGGGTGGAAATGCCAAGGATGTTACAGGAAGGCCGCTCCGTCTTTTGGGGCAGGCCGTCTAACTCCCCGCTTTTGCGAGCTTTGGTGATATAGAACTCCACAATCTGCTGCAGGGTGCGATCCGCTGCCTGCAATTCGTTAACCCGGTAGTGGTTGACATCTGCCAGCACCACATCGCAGCGACTGGCCAACTGGGCCTGCCGGACAAAGTGATGCAGATCTTCCTGCAAAATGCTAGAGGTGCAGGTGGGGGTGACGACGATCAGATCCGGCTGCTCCTCGCCGTCTTTGCGGACGATGTTGCGAATCACCTTTTCGTCGGATCCCCGCGCCAACACCTGCCGGTCAACGACGCTGGTGGTTACCGGAGTAAAATCCCGCTCTCGCTCCAACATGGAACGCATCACGTTGAAGTAGTCGTCCCCAAGGGGGGCGTGCATGATGCTGTGAACATTTTTGAAAGAACTGGCCACCCGCAGCGTGCCGATATGGGCAGGGCCAGCGTACATCCAGTAGGCCAATTTCATGGGCAGCCTCTCATCAAATAAAAAAAGACAAGGACAAGATCGGTGATCCCAATCCACCGCCGGATGCGCACCCGCTGGGCATCTCTCCTGGAATTGTAGAACGCCCAGCAGCCGGGATCCCTTGACCGTTATCGTCCTTAACTCCCAACTCAGATGCTCTCAAGGCAAACTCGATCAAAAGAAAAACAACCACGACAAGGCAACTGCAATTACGGGGATCCCTCTACTCCGCCCAAAGGGCTTGTTCCATCCTAGAAATAGGAGCGATGGATACCCATCTGGCTCCAGAGCCCAAGCTGAGGAACTTCAGGGATCCTGACAGGGAATCGGCTGGTGGACAAGAGCAGAGGAGTTTTTGTATTTTTCGTTACATGTTAACTTTTGGAGACAAAACATGTAGCTCTACAACGTTGAGCAGAGATTCTTGTTTACAGAAGCAAGCTTTCCGTTGGAGAAGGCAGACTAACAGAGGGAAGAGAGATGGCTAATGTTTCCCTGAATACAAGCTCGACACAGAGAATTGTCGATGGCTAGTAATTTTGCGCGCCGTAACCGACCAAAGGCTGCTGCTTCTTCAAAGGTTGAGGTGAAAGCTTATGGGTTCCACAACGATTTCTTGGCAACGTGCTCGCAAAGCTCCTCAGGAGCTGCCTGGTTCCATGACTTCTGTGCTTTTCAAGTCCACGGGTCGCCTGCGCGACTGGTTGCAGGCTCCGTTGCGTCCCATTCAATCGGCTATGGATAACTTTAGCATCCGCGATCCCCGCTTGGCCCACTTCCTTTGCCGGTGGATCCCGGCCCGCTGTCCCTTCGAGCGAGATGTGGTGTTGTTTGGCCACAAGGTGATGCATATTCCGCCCATGTGCAAACTTAACCCCTTCTACGACCAGGTGGTAGGGCTGCGCTTCCGGGCTTTGTCGTTTCTGGCAGAACGGGGGGAAGACATTAGCCGTTATGTGTAGGATAGGGGAACGCGGTCAATTCTGGCGGGGATCAGGATTGGGGCAACTACATTTTAGTAGTTGCAAATCCTCAAGCAACTGGGGTATGTCTGCCTAGATAATGGAGTCTGGATAATTGAGTTATAGTCGCTTCAGGTTAGGGTGAGACGCCCAGGCCATTGAGAGAAGCCTTCTGGCTCTATGAATTCAACGTTTTGGGTGCGGGTGCAGTGTCCTAGTTTGAGCGGAAACCAAGGACTCCGTCCCGCTGTCGCGAGGGGATGTGACACCACTTGCCCATTGCTGTCGGTGTAGAAGCTGGCCAGACCCACATCCAACCCCACTACCTGGCCGGTGTACCCTGCCTGCTCTACCCACACCTAAGGCCTTGAATGCACCTGATCGTGGGGCCTTTCTTGGCAGCCCAGGCATCTCGCCCTAAACTGAAACGGCTATGGATGCAACTTCACTGTTGCCGCCAGGGAAACAACAAGAAAATCCCCCAGCATTCGCCAGGGGATCGTCTGCTTTTGTCAAGCCGTCAGGTCAGACCATCAGCCACGCACCGCAGGCGCCACTTCCACCGCC
>NZ_JANSIG010000009.1:0-11757 GCF_047461975.1 Synechococcus sp. R55.3
TCTAAAAAAACCAACTTCATCCTCTTTCCTCTATAAATTACTCTCTCTATCCTAACATAAGATCAACACGACCTAGTCAACCTGCTTACCTTACTCAACTGGAACACTCTGCCCGGATGGCTTTGGCTGCTCCTTTGGGGATCCTCACTGGCCGTGGTGATGTACTGGCAAAAGCGCTGGCTGCAGCGGGATCAGGTGGGTTTTCCCGATGTCATCATGCTGGCGCGTGCAGATACGACGGTGGTGGAATGTAACGAAGCTTGCCAGAAAATCTTGGGGGATTGGCGGGGCAGGCGCTGGATCGACGTGCTGCCGGCAGAAGAGCAAGAGCAGGTGCGGCAAAAGATAGCCCAGCTCACCCCTCAGCAGCCTACCTTCACCCGAGTTGGCAGGGTATCGGATGCGTCGGGGCAGGTGCGGTGGTTTGAGTGGATCAACCAAGGCATTTTTGACCGGCGGGGCCGCTTGCAGTTTATTCGCGGCGTGGGCCGAGACATTACCGAGAAGAAACAGTTGGAAGAAAACCTGCGGCTGCGGGAAGCCCAACTGCGCACCTTGTTGGATGCCCTGCCATTGGCGGTGTGGGCCAGGGATCCCCAGGGAGTGCTAATTTTGCAAAATGCCACTGATCGCGCCTGGTTTGGCGATCTGCTGGGTACTTCTCTGGAGGAGGTGGCTCAGCAACATCCCCACTGGCCGGAGTACACCTCTCAAGTTCTATCCGACGTAGAGCGGCAAGGGTTTTGCCAATTCGAAGGTAAGGAAATGATTCAAGGCCAGGAGCGCTACACCTATCGCTTCGCTGTAAAGCTTCAGGATCAGTCTAAAGGATTAGGACTTCTCGGCATTGTCCTAGATATCACCGAACAAAAGCGGCTGGAACAGGAGGTGTGGGAACAAGAAGAGCGTTTTCGCGCCTTCCTCAACAACAGCCACGACATTTTGTGTCGTATCGATGCCCAAGGTCTGCTGCATACCTTAAATCCTCCGGCTGCTGAGAAAATTTTGGGGCGTGCTCCCAATCAGGGAGAGGCCGTACCCTTGGATTGGGTTCACCCCGAGGATCGGCAGAACGTTGCTAATGCTCTTGAGCAACTCAAGGCTCGACCTGGCGAGACACTCAGCTTTATTTACCGGGCCCAACACGCCGATGGCCAGTGGGTGTGGCTGGAGAGCTTCTGCACCAATCTTTTGGAGGATCCCTCTGTGCAAGGGATCGTTTCCAGTACCCGCGATATCACCCAACAAAAGCAGGTGGAACTGGCTTTGCGAGAGAGCGAAGCCCGCTTCCGAGAAATTGTAGAGGCTGTACCGGTGACTTTCTTCCTACAGTCGGCAGACTTTAGCCGCGCTCTTTACAAAAGTCCTCGTTGTGAACAGATTTTCGGATATACACCAGAGGAGCTTTATCGCCAGCCGGATCTGTGGAAGGAAAGGATCCACCCAGAGGATCTGCCAAGAGTGATGGAAACCCTGTCTCTTGCCACCCAAGGCAAAATGTCAGTTACCTATCGGATTTTCCACCCAGATGGCAGGCTGCGCTGGTTGCGTACCTCTTGTTACCCTGTCTTGAACGAGCAGCAGGAAGTCGTTCACATCGCAGGCATTACCGAAGATATTACGGAGCAGAAAGAAGCAGAGCTGGCTCTACAAGAAAGTGAGGCCCGGCTTAGGGCCATTCTGGATGGGATCCCTTTTCCCATCTTTCTCAAAGATTTGGAGGGGCGCTACTTACAGGTAAACACTGCCTATTTGCAGCAAGGGTGTAACCAGGAAGAGATCCTCGGCAAAACCGATGCCGAACTCTTTCCGCCAGAAGATGCCCTCAAGTTTCGAGAGCAAGATCAAAGGGCTATCCAGTCCCCTGATCCGATTAGCTGTGAGAGTGTCGTTTCTCGTAACGGTCGAGAAATATCGAGGTGGGTCACCAAATTTGCCCTGCGGGATCAGCAAGGGGATCCCTATGCCGTTTGCGGTGTTGTTGTGGACATCACCCCCCTCAAAGAAGCTCAAGAAGTGCTTCGGCAAGAGGCAGAGCGGGAGCGACTGTTGGGGGCCTTATTGCGGCGGATCCGCCAAGCTTTGGACTTGCAAACCCTCTTGGAAACAACGGTTGCGGAAGTGCGAGAGTTTCTCCAGGTAGATCGGGTGATGATCTACCGACTGCAGGGAAACGGGGGTGGGATTGTGGCCGCCGAGTCGGTAGCGGATCCCTGGCCCAGCCACCTGGGCCGCTACGTGTGGGATGAGTATTTCCAAAGGGATCCGTGCTATCGCAAGTACCAAGAGGGCTTTGTCCAGGCAGTGGGGGATGTAGCAATAGTAGCAATAGCCGATTTGGATCCTTGCTATCGGGAGTTGCTGGAGTCTTTCCAAGCCCAAGCCAACTTGGTGATCCCGATTCGGCAGGGTGAGGCTTTGTGGGGTCTATTGGTAGTTCAGCACTGCCAATCCAGCCGCCCTTGGCAAGAGTGGGAAATCCGGCTTTTACAAGAGCTGAGCGATCAATTAGCCATCGCGTTGCAACAGGCCCAGTTATATGAACAACTGCAAGCCCTCAATCAAACCTTGGAAGAAAAGGTTCGGCAACGCACCTCTGAGTTGCAGCGATCCCTGCAATTTGAGGCCCTGCTGAAACGCATCACTGACCGGGTGCGCGACTCTCTGGATGAAGCTGAAATTCTCAACACCGCTCTGCGCGAGCTGGGAGAAAACCTAAATGCAGATGGCTGCGATATTGGCCTTTACAACGCCGATCTCACCCTTTCCACCATCAGCTACGAGTATTGTCCTCGCTTGGGGTCGGCCTTGCATACTTGTATTCCCTTTGCCCAATATCCAGATCTCTACGCCCAGTTGTTGCGAGGAGAGCCCTGCATATTTTGTTTACTTCCTGACGCCCCCCGCCAAGGATCAGTCTTGGTCTGCCCTCTGCGGGATGGGGAGCAAGTCTTGGGGGATCTGTGGGTTTTTCGCAGCAGCGAGGAAAGTTTTGATGAGCAGGAAATGAATCTCGTAGCTCAAGTGGCCAATCAATGTGCTATCGGCCTAAGGCAGGCGCGCCTATTCCGAGCTGCCCAAGAGCAGGTGCAAGCCCTGGAGCGCCTTAACCGCCTCAAAGATGACTTTATCAGCACCGTCAGCCACGAGCTGCGCACTCCTCTAGCCAGCATGAAAATGGCCCTGAAAATGTTGCAGATGGCTCCCACTGGGGAGAAACGAGCTCAATACTTAGCCATTGCAGAGCGAGAATGCCAGCGGGAGATCGAGCTCATCAACGACCTGTTGGATCTGCAGCGGTTGCAGTCCGGGACCTACGCTCTAAGTGTGCAAACCCTCACCTGGCGGGAGCTGCTAGGGGATCTGTTAGCCATTGCCGAAGAGCAGGCCCGCGCCAAAGGGCAAACCTTTCAAGCCAGCGTTCCCCTGGAGAGCTCCATCACGACGGATCCATTACTTTTGGGGCGGATCCTGCGGGAGTTGCTGCACAATGCCGTTAAATACACTCCGCCCCAGGGATCCATCCGCTTACAAATTGAAACGGAAAACCGCCAAAGCCATATCCAGGTCAGCAACAGCCAAGAGATCCCCTCTGAGGAGTTAACTCGCATTTTCGAGCGCTTTTACCGGATCCCTAAGAGTGATCCCTGGAAGGAAGGGGGCACCGGTCTAGGCTTGGCCCTAGTGAAGCAAATGGTGGATCAACTAAGGGGATCCATCGAGGTCAGCAGCGCCGCCGGCTGGACAACTTTCACGCTCCACCTGCCCCCTCTGCCCCAGTTTTAAAGGTTGAGCGGATCCCTGGGGACTCCTGCTTTGCGCTTGCGCTTTTCCAGGTTGGTTTCAAAGTAGCGATGGTTACGCAGATCTGGCAAGATTCCTGCCTCAGAAACTTAGCCCTTAAAGCGGCGCAGCGCCGATTTGATCCCTACCTTAGGGGTTCTCTCCCCCGGTACCTCTGCACAGCCCGTCTTATTGTAAGTTCTGTAGCAACAGATACGGAAATAGTTCCCAACACAGATGCTCATCTCGGCCAGAAGAGATAGAGGCTGAGTATTCTGAGGGTTGCTGTCGTATCCGGGATCTGGATTGGCCGCCAACCCAACCTTCTCAATCTGGTCACGCTGCCGAAGACGCGAGGCAGAGAGGATTTGTTGCAAGTAAGTTTCAATTCACAACTTTTTCTTAATAAGTGATTTCGGTTCTTGAGGATCTGGCTTACTTTGTTACCTGTAGAGTGTTCCTTGCCAAAAACCTATGAGCATTGTTGCCCAAGTCATCGCGCAGTCGGACGCGGCTGATCGCTTCCTCAGCAGTGCCGAGATCGCCAAGCTAGAGGATTTCTTCAGCAAGGGTCAAGTTCGCATCCGAGCCGCCCAAAAGTTAGCAGAGAACGAGCAAAAAATTGTCCAGGAAGGCAGCAAACGGTTTTGGGCCAAATGCCCCAACACCCCCAGCAATAAGGGCAACCCTCAAAAAACTGCCCTCTGTCAACGAGATCAAGGCTGGTATATCCGCTTGGTTAGCTATTGCATCTTGGCAGGCAACGATAAGCCGCTGGAAGATATCGGCTTGAACGGCATGCGAGAAATGTACATCTCTTTGGGCGTGCCGCTACCCAACCTGCGGGTGGCGATGAGCTGCCTAAAAGAGGTAGCTGCCGGCATTCTTTCTTCAGAGGAGATGGCTCTAGCTGCCCCCTACTTTGATCGACTGATTCGCGCTTTTTGAATCGATGAATGGATAGACAAATCGCTGCCCTCTCGCTCAGTTTTAGAGTTGAGGCGCGCTACTCCTGCCTCTGTGAGCTTGAGGTTTCGGCTGGCTTTGCGAGCTTGACCTGCAAGCTGTGAAGTTGTCTTAAGTTGCAATCCATAAGAGTTCTCACAGGCAATGCCTGAGCAAGCGGTGCAAGGACTCCGTCCCGCTAACGCGAACAGCATTTGCCCAATTGCCTCAAGAAATCAGTCCCTACTAGTGCTTAGAGGAGAAAAATCCATGAAAGATACCATCACTTCCCTGATTAACCCCGCCGATGAGAAAGGCTCTTACTTAGATGCCGCAGCTCTGGAACAATTAAATCGCTATTTCCAGAGTGGCAACATGCGCGTCAAGGCGGCCAAAACCATCAGCTCCAGCGCCAGCAGCATTATCAGCAAAACGGTTGCCAAGAGCTTGCTCTACGGGGATATTACCCTACCGGGGGGCAATATGTACCCTACTCGGCGCTACGCGGCTTGCTTGCGGGACCTGACCTATTTTCTACGCTATGCCACCTACGCCATGTTGGCTGCCGATCCCTCAATTTTGGATGAGCGCGTGTTGCAGGGTTTAAAAGAAACTTACATCACCCTCGGCGTTCCCATCGATCGCGTCATTCAGGCCCTCAATGCCATGAAAGAGGTCCTGACCGAAAGTCTCGACACAGAGGCAAGTCAAGAAATGGCCGTTTATCTTGACCATATCATTGCCGGTCTGAGCTAAACGTGCCTGTATTTTTGAGGGCTCACTGAGGAGCTATCTATGAATGCCAAAAAGATGCACCCATCGGGCTACCCCTGGTGGTCAGGTAACGCTCGATTGATGAACCTCTCTAATACTTTTATCGTGGCGCATGTGGCCCATGCGGCCTTGATCATGGCTTGGGCGGGGGGCTTTACCTTGTTTGAGCTGGCCAAGTTCTCGCCAGAGCGGCCTATGTACGAGCAAGGGCTGATTTTGCTGCCCCACTTGGCCACATTGGGGTGGGGGGTTGGCCCCGGTGGCCAGATCGTCAATACCTTTCCCTATGTGGCCATTGCCTCAATTCACCTGGTGGCTGCCGGCGTGTTGGCTGGAGGAGCCTACTTCCACCAAACCCAACTTCCCCCCAGCTTAGATATGGAATTCGGCAGGGCTGCCAAGTTTCACTTCACTTGGGATGATGCCAAAACGTTGGGAGTGATTTTGGGGCACCACCTACTGATTTTGGGCCTGGGATCCCTATTGTTGGTGGCCAAGGCGATGGTGTTCGGGGGGCTGTATGACGCCAACACCGGTCAGGTACGCCTGGTTACGGCTCCAACTTTGGACTTTGCCACCCTTTGGAACTACCGCACCCACCTGTTTGATGTCAATAATTTGGAAGACTTGGTGGGGGGCCATATCTATGTGGGAGCTCTTCTCTTGTTGGGAGGGGTGTGGCATATCCTGGTTCCGCCGTTTGAGTGGGTTAAAGCTCGCTTTCTCTTCTCAGCAGATGGGATCCTCTCCTACTCTCTATTCGGCATCGCCCTAGCCGGTTTTGCGGCTTCTTACTACTGTGGGTTTAACTCGCTGGCCTACCCGGTGGAGTTTTACGGCCCCACCCTGGAGCTGAAATCCGCCTTTACTCCTTACTACTTCGATCCAAATCAAACGGGAGCGTGGAACTACTCCTCAAGGGTTTGGCTGGCGAATGCTCACTTCTACTTAGCCTTCTTTTTTCTACAAGGATCCCTGTGGCATTTTCAGCGAGCGATGGGATTTGATGTCGGCAAGATGCTGCAGCTTTGGCAGCAGAGTCGGCAGGAAATGACCTCTCAGTCGGTGTATCAGGTTCAATTTCAGTGCCGACCTCAGCCTGACTTTGCAACTTTTTACGAGCCGCCCTTTGCAGGTCCAGAGCCTCTATCTGTATCTCCCGAGGATATCTACTGGTATCAGCCGCCAAAGGCTCCCAGCTCCAGATCTCTATCGTTGATAAACGGCGTTCGGCAAACTCTCTATGAAGTGAACTACACCCTTAGGAGGTGGATCTTCTACGAGCCCGCAAGAGAGAAGATAGCTTTCAATCGTTCTGACTTAAAGGCAGATTATGGTTCGCGCAAGTCAAGGGCTGATTTCTCGAAGTTTGCTCGATCTCTGCCCAAAGTCTTCTACGAGCCGAGCAGAGTTCAGGCTTAACCTACCTGGGATTTGAGGGGGTTTGGCCCTCAGGAGAGGTGATTACCCTGCCTGGGGGCTTTTTGCTTTGCTAGGGCTCCGCAGTGTGGGCTAAGGAAGGGAGTACCGATCTAGACTTGGCCTTGGTGAAGCAAATGGTGGATCAACTGAGGGGATCCATCGAGGTCAGCAGCGCCGCCGGCTGGACAACTTTCACGCTACATCTACTCCAATTGTTGCAATTCTAACCCCTACTCCACCACTCGCCCTCGCTTGGGGATTTGGGATACAGTACTGGTAGGGATCCTGAGGAGCTTTGCCTAAACCTATGACAACTCGCCTGGCTCCGCCTCTTACCCTTGAAGACTTCCTCAAGTTGCCTTACATAGAAGATTCTCCGGCGTGGGAGTATGTGGATGGAGTTGCCATTCAAAAACCGATACCCAAAGCCCGCCACTCCATTTTGCAAAAACACCTTGTGGCCGAGGTTGATGGCAGCACCACCGGCTATACTGCCCTGCCCGAATTGCGATGCACTTTCGCCGATCGTTCTATTGTTCCCGATATTGCCGTAATCGCGTGGGATCGAGTTTACCCAAGTGAAACAGGCGAGCTAGAGGATGACTTCACCTCAGCACCCGACTGGATCATCGAAATTCTTTCACCTGGTCAAAGGGTAAGCCGTGTAATTCATTGCCTCAAGCATGGCAGTCAATTGGGGTGGATGGTTGATCCAGATGATTACTCTGTTTTGATATTTGCCCCTCAACAAGAGCCAGAAATTTGCCGAGGAGATCGCCAACTCAAGGTCATTGACGGGATCCAGCTAGCATTGACCCCGCAGCAGATCTTTAGGATGGCTGAAAGTTGAACAAGCTAGACAAGCCAAAAGCTGCAGACGATGATCTTCCGGTTTCTTCCTCGGGTAGAACTCGGCAGGGATCCTCTTTGGTGGGCGGCAAGAGAGGTAGCTGCTAGATGGCTGGGTTTTGGGTGAGCTAGACCCAGCGGCTCCTGCGAGCTTTCCAGTCCAGTTTCTGATCGAGAAGAAACTCCAAGTGAGGTAGATAGGCTTCGTAGCTGTGCTCTCCTGAGCCAATTAAGTGAGTGGCATTGAGGTTCTCGATTCTGGGGTGAAACTCTTTAATCGGCTTGATCCCACAGGGGCTGCGGTTGAGGGAAGGGACTTTGAAGACAAAGGCTAAAACCGCGTCATCTTCGTTGTAAATATTCACCAGCTTTCCGGTAATATTTTCTACATGCAGGCTCCAGTGCTTATCGGCTTGCCTTCTAACAGCACCGCTGAGCAGAATGATGTCCTTAAGGCGCCGATTTGCAGTTTGAGGCCAACCTCGCATAACGTAGTAGGCTATCCTTGCTCCCAAAGAAAACCCCATCAGCGTAATCTGCCTTTCTGGCAAGGAGGAGAGCAAAGGATAGGCGTACTCAAGCCCCACTTCTTTAGCCTTTGCTTTGTGAGCTTCCCAGTGGGCAAGCAGTCCTACCCCAAGTTTAAGAGTGGACAAAACCAAACTTGCCGGGTTGGAGGCATCCCACCAAAGGTAGTACAGGGATCCCTTCCATCCAGCCCGTCGGATCGTCTCCCACAATAGTCTTTTTCTCCAGGGTTGAGTTTCACCCTCGCTGAGAAAACCATTGATAAAAACCAGAGCTTCGTCCCAACCTAGAGAGGGTTCAATAGGGATCAGATAGGGCTCATGATGGACAACTTCTTCGTGAAAGACAACTTGGGTAGTGGCTTTACTGGTGTCAAAGAGAATTTCCTCACCTTTCTTGGTGATCTCAATGGTTGTGCCTACAGTAGTTTGCCCGACTTTCCCGATAACCTGGCCGGCAACCTTACTGGTGCCGAAGACTATCTCTACAATTTCTCCCCCGACCCCGACAGAAGCTTCAATAGCCTGCTGAAAAATGTGGGAAAGTTCTCTCATGTTTCTGATTGCCCAAAAGCTGAGACCAACAAAAGACTCAGATTGGAGCGTACTTTGGCATATCCTACCCCCGCCGCATGGCGGTAACTCCTGTGGGATCCAGAACTTTGCCCCGTTCCACCTCGGCATAGACCAGGTAGCGATCCCCGCAGTCCATCCAAGTTTTCACACGGCACTCCAGGTAAGCCAGCGCTTCCAACAAAATGGGGCAGCCATTCTCGGCAGTGGCCGTGGCCAAGCCGGCAAACCGATCTTCTCCAGGACGTTGAGGCCGCTGAAAATGCCGTTGCAAGTGACTGCTTTTGCCTTCCCGCAAGATGTTAAGCACAAAAGGCGCCTGGGGATGGGTCAGCAGTTCGGCTTCTTGTTCCTTGCTCACCGACAGGGTCAGCCCCGGCGGATTAAAGCTGGCCTGGGCCACCGACCAGGTGAGGAAGCCGCGGCGGGTCTCTCCTTGCAGGGCGGTGACTACACACAGGGATCCCACCACCCGGCTCAGGGCTTGCCCAACCCGATCCGCCTGAGTTTCGCTGCTGGTTTGGCGAGGGGCGCGGGCTCGTTTGGCTTTGCGCAGGGCCTGAGCAAACTGGGATCCCGCCTCTTGACAGGCTTCCAGGATTTCAGGGGTGGGCTTAAACTTGGCGCGGATCGTCTCAAACCCCAAGGAAAAGCCGGCATTGAGCAACTTACTCTCGATGAGATCCACCGCTTCTCCGCTCCAGCCGTAGGAGCCGAAAACCCCGGCCAATCGGGTGGTGGGAACTGAAGAAAGGATGATGCCAAGGGCGGTTTGGATCTGCACAGGAGGATGGCCGGCCAAAGTCGGGGATCCGATAACAAACCCTTGGCAGCGCTCCAGAGCTTGGGCGATCTCTTCCGGGGTGGACCATTCGCAGTTGATCCGCTCCACCTTAACGCCGGCTCGCTCCAACCCTTGGGCTATAGCCATGGCCATCAAGCCTGTATTTCCGTAAGCGGAAGTGTATAGGAGAGCTACCCGCTGCTCGCCGGGATCCTCCTCGCACCAAGTGTGGTAGTCCAACCGCAACCGCCGCAGGCTGTGGCGCACCAAGGGGCCGTGGGCAGGGGCATAGATTTGGGCGGGAAATTCTTCCAACTTGGCCAGGGCTGCCTTCACCTGGGGCAATTGGTTGCGGTGCAAACAGTCGAAGTAGTAGCGACGGTCTTCGCTAAGCTGCCGCCAATGTTCGTCAAAAACTTGCTCATCGCACACATGGGCGCCGAACAGCTTATCGGTGTAGAGGATCCCGGTGGCCGGATCGTAGGTACAGAGGGCATCGGGGTGGCGGGGCGTGGGCACGGTGCGAAAGTGCAACTCATGCCCTTCCCCCAGATCCAGGCGATCCCCATCCCGGATGACCCGCAAACGGAAAGACTGGTCGCCATTGTAGAAAATGCCCAGATCGGCGGCTTCCTCTTCGTCGCGACTGCGGGGCAAGGGATCCATCTCTTCAAAGGCGGCCCGTAGCGTAATGGATCCCGGCTTGGAGCAGAGCACCATCGCGTAGGGAGCCAGAGGCAATAGGGCTTTGAGAGTGGCAATGCGGTTAAAGTTGACGTGGCTGAGCAAAATAAAGTCCAACCGCTGTAGGTACTGGTGTTGGGCCAGCTCTTCTAAAAAGATGCTGGTGAACGATTCCCCCGGAGGATCGATGAGAAGGGTTTGGCGGGCCTGGATGAGGTAGCTATTGGCAGTGGTGCCCCGTTGCCGAGCGTATTCCAGCTCAAACTTCAGGCGATCCCAGGTGCGGGAGCGGAGAACCAACGTGGACGGGCCGATAAGGGCAACTTGGACATCGCGGGCGGGGATCTTGCTCTCCATAGCAGCCTCCGATGCGGTATCTGTCCTCACCTTGCCACGAAACTGGAGGAATGGGGATCCCTTTTCAGAGTTTCGGGAGAACAGGGGTTGGCTTACCCAAAAGTTGGGTCTGAAGCCCCGTTCTACCCCTACGCGGAACTCAACCAGTAGGGCGGCTTTTGTGCTACAGCAAATACAGTGGCGAGAAGACTCAACTGCCCAAAAAACCACACGACTGTCTTAAAGCTGTTCACGCAGTGTTGCTAAGAAATACCAGTAATTAAGAATTTTCTCCCTTTGGGACAGGGAGTATTCAAGTTTTTGGCCAGCGAAAGGAAGAGGCTAAGATCGGCTTGTAGCGTGTTCAGGCTGCCTATGTCTGCCCGATCCAAGTCCAAAGTGGAAGCCCCTGCTAAGGGGATGGATCCCCGCCAGTTTACTGAAGCTGATGTGGCGGCAATTGCAGAGCGGTTGGAGCGCAATGAGTATCCGACCGTCTTTGGCTGCTTGGAAGACTGGCATGCCCTTCGAGCCGTTGCCTTTTATGCTCCCCACTTGGTGGCTCCCTATGCACACCTGTTGGAGTGGGAAGTGGATGAAGATTAGGACTGTCTTCGCAGTTCCGAAGGGATCCCAGTGCTCAGGCCGACGAGGGGGGAGAATTTCCGTCAGAGCCTTGCCTGCGAATCAGGTAGCGCACTTCTTCAAGGAGAACGTTGAACCTCTGATCCGTTTCCGCTTGCCGTTGGTTGATGGCCTGGATGGCGCGTTCGTGCTCTCGTTGTAGAGCGGTGAGGGTGACAAGAGCTTGAGTCACTTCCTCTGCCCACTCGGCAAGGTGAGCTAAGTCAGAGCGGGTCTCGCTGACAACTTGCTGTAGCTCTCGCAAGCTTTGAGCCTGAGCAGCAGCTTGTTCAGCAAATTCGGCGCGGCTTTCTTGGATGGACTGACGCAGCTCCTCGATTTCCCGCAGACGGGCGGCGTTCTCCTCGGCAGACTGGGTGCGGCTTTCTTGGATGGACTGACGCAGCTCCTCGATTTCCCGCAGACGGGCGGCGTTCTCCTCGGCAGACTGGGTGC
>NZ_JANSIG010000009.1:11857-11932 GCF_047461975.1 Synechococcus sp. R55.3
GGCTTTCTTGGATGGACTGACGCAGCTCCTCGATTTCCCGCAGACGGGCGGCGTTCTCCTCGGCAGACTGGGCGC
>NZ_JANSIG010000009.1:12032-45017 GCF_047461975.1 Synechococcus sp. R55.3
CTCGATTTCCCGCAGACGGGCGGCGTTCTCCTCGGCAGACTGGGCGCGGCTTTCTTGGATGGACTGACGCAGCTCCTGGATGGATTGGCAGAGCTCCCGGATTTCTCGGCTGTTGGCAGCGGTCTGTTCAGCCGTCCAAGCCAGCAGTTGTTCCACCCGGTCTAAGCGGTCTTGGCTCTGACTATTCACTCCGATGCCTCGCCTTGTGATGCAATCGATAAACTCCATCCGATTATAAGTGGAGTTAAGCTCAGCCAAATAGGATAGGTGGAATGGTTATTCCCAGAGCCGCCGGATCGGAGACCGATGCAGCAACTGGTGGGCTTCGGACAGCAACTCCGGGATCCGCAGATGCTCTGGGCAGCGGGGCAAGCAGTCACCGCATTCGGTACAGCGGTCGGCAGGTGACCCCGGAAACCAATGCCCAGCTTGGCCGAACATGTTGTAGCGGTACTGGGCAAACTCCGTCATCTCGTGGGCAATGGCCAAGTTGCGCAACCGCAGCACTTCCGGAATGTGGATCCCTTCTGGGCAGGGCAGGCAGGCGTAGCACTGGGCGCAGCGGCTGGATCCCAAGCGTTCCTGCTCGGTTTGGCGCAACCGTTCTTGCACCTGAGGGCCATTTACCCACCACCGGTCGGGATCCCGTAAGGCCGACAAGGCCACCTGCAACTCCTCAGGATGGGTGATGCCTAGGCTGAGGGTGTGAACACGGGGATCCGCCAGCAAAAAACGATAGGCAAATTCCAAGGGGCTGAAAGGGGCACAGCACTCCTGCAGGTGTTGGGGCGGGCGATAGAGCATTCCCCCCTTATCGGCGGGAGAAATAATGAACACGCCCATATCCTGCTGGGCAGCTGCTTTTAGGGCCGGTGCATTGCGCTGTTGGAAAAAGTGATAGTGCAAATTAACAAAGTCAAAGCATCCTGTCTGGATGGCCTGCAAAATTAACTCCAGGGATCCATGGGTGGAAAAACCAATGTAGCGCACCCAGCCTTCTTGCTGCATCTGCTTGAGAATCGGCAACCCTTTCTGCAGCACCCACTCCAGATGTTCCGGCAAGTTGATGCCATGAAAGGCAAATTGATCCAGGTAATCCACCCGCAGACGGCGCAGGGATCCCTGAAGCCGCTCTCGCAACCCATCTGTGGGAGTGAGTTTGCTGGTCAGAATCAACTGATGGCGTGAAAAGGGCAGGGTTTGCAAAATCTCGCCCAAGAGCACCTCGGCATGGCCATAAGCCTGAGCCGTTTCGATGTGGTTGATCCCTGCGGCTAGGGCTGCCTCAACGGTTGCCTGAGCCTGAGCCCTGGGCACATTGACCAAGCGCATGCTGCCCAGAGAAAAAACCGAGACCAGCTGTTGGGTGCGCCCAAAGTGACGGTAAAGCATTCCGGTTGAGGTAGCACCGGCAACTTCCATCAAGCCACCCCCTGGAAACGAGAAACGGCCTCAGATTGTCGGGTACAGACGGCATTTCCCTCAGGGGATTGGGGGTTTTTGCCCAGCAGTTCTGCCGCCAGCAGGATCGCCTGCTTAAGGCTCTCGCACCGGGCCACCCCTTGGCCGGCAATGTCGAAGGCGGTGCCATGATCGGGAGAGGTGCGAACAAAAGGCAACCCAATTGTCAGGTTGACTGCCCGGTCAAAAGCCAGCATCTTCACCGGGATCAAACCTTGATCATGATAGAGAGCCAAGTAGGCATCTGCCACAGTTGGGGATCCCTGGCCATGCCAGGCTTGCGCGGGAGCCACCCACAGGGTGTCGGGGGGAAGCGGCCCCCAGATTTGGGCGTGGGCATAGGTGCGCAGCAGCTCGGTCAGCCATTCTTTTTCCTCAGATCCCAGTTGCCCCTGTTCGCCGGCGTGGGGATTCAGGCCGGCCACTGCAATCCTAGGATCCGGGATCCCAAAGGTGTGGCGCAGGGATCCCACCAGCAAATCCAGCGCTGTCCGCACCCGCTCTGGGGTCAGCACGGTGGGCACCTGGCCGAGGGGAATATGGGTGGTGGCCAGCAAAACCCGCATCTGCCAGCCACTGTGGGGGGAACGGGCGACAAACAGCATCCCGTAGCGTTCAGACCCACTCAGCTGGGCCAAAACTTCCGTTTGGCCAGGGAACCGGTAGCCAGCTTGATGCCAGAGATATTTGGCGATGGGTGCTGTCACGATCCCCTGAAACTCCCCCTGCAACGTCCGTTCGACCGCCGTTCTCAGGTAAGCAAAACTAACCGCACCACTGTCGGCATCCCCTTGACCGACACGGCCAGGCTGCAACCAAAAGCCCGTGTTGCATTCCAGCATCGGGATCCCTGCCGGATGGGCCAACGGAGCCGGCGACCGATCTCTCAGCAGGCGATAGGTGGCTTCTAGAACCTGCCGATCCCCTACAACCGTGATGTGGGCGCAAGACTGCACCTCAGGATCCGCCAGCACCTTGAGCACAATTTCCGGCCCAATTCCCGTGGGATCCCCCAAGGTCAGGGCCAGTTTGGGCAGTGCAAGGCTCATGGTGTCTTTATCTTGAGAAGACAGATCTTGAGAAGACAGATGATCTCCATTTTGCAGGGGAAGCAGAGTGCCGACAAAAGCTGTGGGGTAAGGTCGCCATCCCTCTGAGCCAGAATGCTGAGCTCAGCCTATCCAGTCATCTGCAAGGGGATCCATGCCGGCAAAATGGTTTAATGAGGGTTTAGCGATATTTGACCTCATATGGCCGAGACATTCCTTTACAACGCCTTGCGTGCTGCCCTCGACGAAGAAATGGCCCGGGATCCCAACGTGTTTGTTTTGGGAGAAGATGTCGGCCATTACGGTGGCTCCTACAAAGTCACCAAAGACCTGTATCGCAAGTATGGGGAGATGCGCCTGCTGGATACCCCCATCTGCGAGAACAGCTTTACCGGCTTGGCCATTGGGGCAGCCATGACCGGCTTGCGCCCGGTGGTGGAAGGGATGAACATGGGCTTTCTGCTCCTGGCCTTCAACCAAATTGCCAACAATGCCGGTATGCTTCGCTACACTTCTGGGGGCAACTTCAAGATCCCGATGGTCATCCGCGGGCCGGGCGGGGTGGGTCGTCAGTTGGGGGCAGAGCACTCGCAGCGGCTAGAGGCTTACTTTCAAGCGGTGCCTGGGCTCAAGATCGTAGCCTGTTCAACGCCTTACAATGCCAAGGGCTTGCTCAAGTCCGCCATCCGCGATGACAACCCAGTTCTCTTTTTCGAGCATGTCCTTTTGTACAACTTGAAAGAAGATCTGCCGGAGGAAGAATACCTTTTGCCTCTGGACAAAGCCGAAATCGTCCGATCTGGCTCCGATGTTACCCTGCTCACCTACTCCCGCATGCGCTACCACGTGCTCAAGGCCGTGGACACTCTGGTGCAGCAGGAGATCGACCCCGAGGTGATCGACTTGATCTCCCTCAAGCCTCTGGATATGGAGACCATTGCCGCTTCGGTGCGCAAAACCCATCGGGTGATTATTGTTGAGGAAGACATGAAATCGGGTGGCATTGGGGCGGAACTGACGGCTCGCATCATGGAAGAACTGTTCGATGAGCTGGATGCGCCGGTGGTGCGTTTGGCTTCGCAGGACATTCCCACCCCCTACAACGGCACCCTGGAGGCAGCCACCATCGTGCAACCTGCAGATATCGTGGCGGCGGTGGAGCGGCTCCTCTACGCGGATTAGAACCCCTACAAAACAACAGTAAACTACCCGCACTCATGCTGACGCAGAGTGCTCCGCGCCGCTAAAGCGAAAGAGTGCAGGCTTTCGGTAGCCCTGTAGTTGGCAAGCCAACCACGTTCGCGAAGCGAGCCGTAGGCTTGACCTCTAGGCTGGTTTACAGCAGCCCCCAAAAGCGCAATCACATTCGCACCATTGAAATCCGCATCCCCTTCCCATCCACAGTGCCCACACTTAAACTTCTTCCCACTGCGGTAGGACTGTTCAGGGTCGGGATGAATATGCAAGCACCGGTGGCAGGTCTGCGACGTGTAGGCAGGCGGAACAAGAATCAGAGAAACCCCTGCAACCCTCGCCTTGTATTCCAGAAATTGACGGAGTTGGTAGAACGCCCAACTGTTAGCCCTGCGCCGCTCGGCTTTGCTGCGGGGTTGTTGGTTGATACGCTCCCGAATCCCTGTCAGGTTTTCCAGAGCAATGGCACTGTTTGTGGCCTTCGCCCTAGAGACAACAGCCTTGGAGATGCGATGATTGAGCCAGGCTTGAAAGCGCCTCTCCTTGCCAGACAGCCGTTGCAACAGTTCTCTGCATCTGCGCCGCGAACTGCGGGTGCCCTTACTGGCTTTTTGCTGGAGTACCGCTCTCAGCTTGGAATAACGGTCTCGGACTCTGCTCAACTGCTGTCCATTCCAGTTATCTCCTTCCGATGTATGGGCAATATCTGTCCTTCCCAAATCCACACCCAGTACCCTGTCCGTGCGTTGGCGTGGAAACGGTTCCGTTTCCACACAGATTTGGATTTGAATGTAGTAGGAACCTTTGCGCTTGACCAGAGTGGCCGATTTGGGATTGGAGCCCGCCAGCTTTTCTCTCTGGTAATGACCAATCGCCAGCTCAAAGCGTTCTCGACCCTCCACCGTGGTCAGCGACACCGTCCAGTCTTTCTCGCGAAATGAAAAGATACGAGCGTCATAGGTCGCAAAGCCCCCCTTGAACGCTTTGACCGGGCGGTTTTTCTGTCGGGCGACCTTACGGGCACCTGCCAGCCGTCTGCAGACCTGCTGAGCCAAGTTACTGGACAAGCCGAACCGGGCACGGATTTGGTGGTAGCCCAGAGATTGAAGTTTAACGGCGTTGGCGACTTTCTCGGGTGTGTTTTGGTTGACCCAGTTCAAGGCTTGGCCGAAGGCATCCAAGGTCGCGTCCAACTTTGCGGCTTGCGACTGGGACACCTTGAGCTTGCAGGAAAGGGTCAGGACTTGGGTCATGGTTGTATCGTAACTCCGCATTCCTCCCGACCCTCGCCCTACGGACAGAGGGCGGGGCTCCTGCGCTAGTAAGCTGAAATACGGCTATCCCCTCTGCCGCATAATGAAAGCCGGGAGTTCTCTGCGTCGGATCTATGCCCAACAGCTTGCCCGGTTCCATTGATCTCAGCCAGAAGCGCATTTTGCTCACAGGGGGCAGCGGCTTTTTGGGCAAACATGTGCTGCAACAGTTGCAGGTGCTGGGGGTAAAGCCGGAGCAGGTGCGCATCCCGCGCTCGCGCACCCAGGATCTGCGCCGCTGGGAAGTCTGCCAGGAGGTGGTGCAGGGGCAGGAGATCGTGATCCACTTGGCCGCCCACGTAGGCGGGATCGGCCTCAACCAAGCCAAGCCGGCAGAACTCTTCTACGACAACCTCATCATGGGATCCCAGCTCATCCACGCCGCCTATCTGGCCGGGGTGGAGAAGTTTGTCTGCGTGGGCACCATCTGCGCCTACCCCAAGTTTACCCCCGTCCCCTTCAAGGAAGAGGATCTCTGGAACGGCTACCCGGAAGAGACCAACGCCCCCTACGGCATCGCCAAGAAAGCCCTGCTGGTGCAACTGCAAGCCTACCGACAGCAGTACGGCTTCAACGGCATCTACCTCCTGCCGGTGAACCTCTATGGCCCGATGGACAACTTCGACCCCGAAAGCTCCCACGTCATCCCAGCCTTGATCCGCAAGGTGCATGAAGCACAGCAACGGGGCCAAAACTATGTCGAAGTGTGGGGGGATGGCAGCCCCACCCGCGAGTTTTTCTACGCTGAAGATGCGGCCCGCGGCATTGTCATGGCCACCCAGCTTTACGACGGGGCGGATCCCTTGAACCTGGGCACCGGTGAAGAGATCTCCATCCGGGATCTGATTGCCCTCATCTGCGAGCTGATGGAGTTCCGGGGAGAGATCCGCTGGCAAACGGACAAGCCCAATGGCCAACCCCGCCGCTGTCTGGATGTCTCCAAAGCCCGAGAGAGGATGGGTTTTGTGGCCAAAGTCGGCTTGCGGGAAGGGCTGCAGCGCACCATCGACTGGTACCGCCGCCACGCCTGCTCTGGGCAAAGCTAGGCAACCCCTTGGCTCTCCAGCCGGCCATCCTCCATGTGCAGCACCCGATCCGCGATGTCCAGGATGCGGTTGTCGTGGGTCACCATGAGGATGGTGCAGCCCTGCTCCCGCGCCAACTTCTCCATCAGGGTCACCACCTCGCGACCCGACTTGCTATCTAGGGCTGCCGTGGGCTCGTCTGCCAGCACCAGCTTGGGATGGCTGACCAAGGCCCGCGCGATGGCCACCCGCTGTTTCTGTCCTCCCGAAAGCTGCTCAGGGTAAGAGTGGACGCGATCCCCTAGGCCCACTGCCGCCAGCATTTCCTCTGCCCGCTGCTGCACCTGTTGAGGAGCAAGGCCGTTGTGCAGCTCCAGAGCCATGCGCACGTTTTGAGCTGCCGTCAGCGAGCGCAGCAGGTTATGGGCTTGGAAAATGTACCCGACCTGGCGGCGGATTTGGATAAGAGTGCTCGGCTGAGCTCCCCGCAGCTCCTGTCCCAACACCCGCAAGCTGCCCTCCTGCACCGAGCGCAAGGCCCCCAGCAGCGTCAGCAGGGTGGTTTTGCCGGAGCCGGAAGGGCCAGTCAGCAGCACGATCTCCCCTGGCTGCAGGGCAAAGCTAATGTCGAAGAGAATCTGCTTGCGCAGGGATCCCTCGCCGAAATAGTGGTTTACACCTTCGGCTTTCACCACTGGCTCAACGGCATTCTGGGCAGAAGCAAGGGCAGCTTGATCGAGAAGAGGAGTCAGCATAGGAAACTCAAAATCTCAAAACTTTGCGTTGACAACTCATTGACCACTTAGGCCGTCATTTGGAGCGTTGAGATGAGACCATTTAGAAACCTTTGGCCGGAGAGCGTTGATGAGGATCCCAGAAGTTTTTAGACAGTTTAGTTCAAACCCTTCACCATCCATCCGATCCCCTTTGGCAGACTATTGACTTACCAACGCCCCGGCGCCCTGCCCACAGCCAAAACTCTAGAAAATGTCGGCAGGATCGGCTGCCCGCAGCCGTCGCACGGCAATCGCTCCTGAGATGAAACACATGCTCACCGCCAGCCCCAGGACCAGCATCGCCCGGTTGAAGGTCATGGCAATAGGCAGCAACGTGGCATTGGCCGTCAAATCGTAGAGCAGAACCGACAGGGCAAAGGCGGGAATATACCCCAAGCCGGCCAGCAGGATCGCCTCTTGAAATACCACCCCCAGCAGGTAGGTATCGGTGTAGCCCATGGCTTTGAGAGTGGCATATTCCGCCAGGTGATCCGACACATCGGTGTAGAGAATTTGATAGACAATCACAATGCCGACAATAAAGCCCATGCCCACCCCCAGGCCGAAAATAAAGCCGATGGCTGTGCCCTCTTCCCAGTAGGTTTGCTCCATATCGATAAACTCCGCCCGTGAGAGCACCCGCACATCTTCCGGCAGCAAAGCCCGCATCTGCCGCACCAAGGGATCCGGATCCACACCCGGCTGGAGTTGCACCACGCCGATATCCACTAGGCCGCGCCCCCGCTGCGGAAAAATGCGCAGGAAATTGAGATCGCTGGTGAGAATGGTGCCGTCGGCTCCAAAGGTGGCCCCCATCTCAAACAGGCCCCCCACCTGGACGCGGCGGTTTCCCACCTCAGTAACCACCTCTCGCCCGGACTCAAACCACTCTGGGATGGGGCCAAACTCGCTGCGGGAGCGGCGGTCAAAAAGCACCACGTCCGCCTTTTTGATCTCTTCCAGCTTGTCCGGCGTCAGTTCCGGCAAGTCCAACAGATCAGCCGAGGGATCCACTCCTACCACAAAAATGCTGCGGGTACGGCGGGTCTCTGGGTTTTTCCAGAGGGCAAAGCCCACATAGACAGGCGAGATGGCCCGCACCCCCTCAAAGCCCAAAGCCTGATAGAGTCGCCGCTGGGAGAAGGTGTTCATGGCAATCAGGGCGTTGGACTGAGGGCTGACCAGGAAGATCTCTCCCTTCAGGGCCACGTGGAAGCGGATGGCACTTTCCAGCAGGCTGTCTTGGAAGCCCAACTGCATGAACATCAAGATGCAAGCAAAGGCAATGCCCGCCAGGGCCACCAGCAGGCGGATCTTCTCCCGCGTCAACTGCAGCCAGGCCAACGGGATCCGATGGGCGATAAAAGCCACACTGAACAGGCTGTACATGGGCTGAGCCTACCCCTCGACATCGATGGCCACATTCACCTGCAGGTTGGTCAGGCCAGCCACGCGGGCGCTGCTCTCCGGATCCAGGCGGATATACACCTCTACCACACGGGCATCCACATCGGCAGCTGGGTCGGTGTTGAGCACATCTTTCTTGCCAATCTGCAGGCCTACCCGCTCCACTCGGCCCTGCAGGGTTTCTGGCAGAGCGCGGTTGCTAATGGTGGCCTGCTGGCCTGGCCGAACCCGCAAGATGTCTGCTTCGTAGACCTCGGCCACCACCATCATTTGGTCAGTGTTGCCCAGCTCGAGAATGCCCTCGCCGGCGGGGATGACCTCTCCAGGGCGGGTGTGGATCTTGAGCACCTGTCCAGCACGGGGAGCGCGGATGAGGGTGCGCTCTAGGCGAGCTTCTGCCAGTTCCAGATTGCGGGCCAGGGATCCCAGTTGGACTTGGGCTTGGGCCAGACTCAGTCCCGCCTCGGCAGCTTGGACTTGGGCTTGGGCATTGAGCAGATCCCGCTCACGGGCCAGGCGCAGTTGGCTCAGGGTGGCTTCGGCAGCCCGCAAGTCCTCCTGTCGTTGCCGCACCAGCAGCCGGCGTTGATCCAGCTCTTGTTGCGAGATTGCTCCTTCCTGCCAGAGCTCCTGAAAGCGGGCCAGATTGGCCTCGGCATCGGCCAGTTCTGCCCGGATACGTTCCACCACCGCTTCCTGGGAGCGGATTTGCATCTGTTGCGGCTCGTCCAGACGGCTGAGGCGGGTGCGTGCCTCTTGGATTTGGGCCTGACTGAAACGGGTCTCGGCCTGCAACCGGGCGCGGGCCTCTTGAAGTTGGGCGGCAGCGTACTCTCGCTCCGCCAACCGCTCGGCGTAGCTTTCCAAGCGGGCCAGCACTTGGCCTGCCACCACGCGATCCCCCTCGGTCACCAGCAGCTCTCCCAGCCGTTCTCCAGGGGAACCGGCAATGCGCAGCACTTCCCCCTCCGGCTCCAGGCGACCCAAAGCACCAACTTGCGGAGGCAGCCGCATTTCCACCGTTGCCTCTGCACTTCCCGATACCGACTGTGTGGCTCCCTGTTGGCTCAATCCCAGCCATGCCAGACCGGCACAACCAAGCAGCCCGACTCCTGCCAGCGACCAAAGCGCTCGTGGGTTCATGGCCTTTTACCCGCTGTGGCTTTGCAGACGACAAACGCCGCCTCTTTTTCTTAAATAAGTGTAAAGTTTTTGGGATGAAAATGTCCAGCCGTATTCTATGTTGCTTGTCTTCACCGTATTTTCACTCCCTTTGGGTTCCCCAAGGTGCCGGAAGATCATTGGCAGCCGGTGAGGCGCAGCCTACCTAGCTCTGGGGATTCCTGATATGATGTGGCCTGTTCGAACCTGTTTGTAGTCAGCAGAACGCAGTCCTTTTTCTGGAGTGTGGCGGTTTTAGGAGTGGGGTGGAGTTGCGATGGTGGAAACAGTTGGAGGAAGGGATCCCATCCCGCCGTTGCCGGTTCCGTCTCAGCCTCTGCCCCTGCATTTGGATCCCTTAAATCCCTTGCTGTCCACCTATCACTTTGTGGGCATTGGTGGAGTGGGGATGTCGGCTCTGGCCTATATTCTGGCTAAGCAAGGGTTTCGCGTTTCCGGATCCGACATTGTCGCCAATGGCCGTACCCGCCGCCTGGAAGCTTTGGGGGTGCGCTTCTTTCAGGGCCACAGCTCGGAGGGATTGGTCGGGGATCCCCAGGTGGTCTATTCCAGCGCCATTCGCCCCACCAATCCGGAATTGGCCGCTGCCCTGGGCAAAGGATTGACGGTTTGGCACCGGGCAGACTTGTTGGCGGCTCTGTTTAACCATCGCTCTGGCATTGGGGTGGCCGGCACCCACGGCAAAACCACCACCAGCAGCATGATCGGCTATGTATTGCTCTCGGCGGGCTGGGATCCCACCTTGATTATCGGCGGGGAAGTGGATGCCTGGGATGGCAATGCCCGTCTGGGCAAGGGGGAGTATTGGGTGGCCGAGGTGGATGAGTCGGATGGATCCCTGGTGCGGCTCTATCCCAAGATTGGGGTGATCACCAACATTGAGCTGGATCACCCCGATCACTACGCCGATTTGGGGCAGGTGATCCGGGCTTTTCAACAGTATGGGCAGCAAAGCCAAACCCTGGTGGCCTGTCTGGACTGTCCCAACGTGGCGGCTCACCTGAGGGTGGATGTGGGCTACAGCCTGACCGGTCATCCCCAAGCCCAGTACCAAGCCCGTCAGATCCTCTACACTGCCAATTCCACCTGCGCTGAGATCTGGGAAAAGGGATCCCTCCTCGGACAGCTTCGCCTACAGGTGTTGGGATCCCATAACCTCAGCAATGCCCTGGCGGCGGTCGCCGTGGGGCGGCAGTTGGGCTTGGAGTTTGCGGTGATTGCCTCGGCTCTGGCCGAGTTTCGAGGGGTGCAGCGGCGATTTGAAGTCAAAGGCGAGGTGGAAGAAGTCACCTTTATCGACGACTATGCCCATCATCCCAGCGAGATTCGAGCCACCCTGCAGGCAGCACGGCTACAGCAGCGGCGGGTGGTGGCGGTATTTCAGCCCCATCGCCACAGCCGCTTGGCTGCCCTGTTCCAAGATTTTGCCCGCTGCTTTGGGGAGGCGGACGTGGTGGTGATCGTGCCCACCTATGGGGCGGGAGAGCCGACGCCTGAGCGTTCTGACAGCTTGCGTTTGGCCGTAGCGGTGGCGGAGCACCATCCCCATGTGCGCTATGTGTCGTCTTTGCCGCGATTGCCGGAGGTGTTGCCGTCCGTCCTGCAGCCTGGAGATCTCGCCGTTTTTTTGGGCGCAGGGGACCTAAATCAGCAGATAATCGCTACGATGCGGGCATATGCGGCTCAGGTGAGGGAACAGCCTGGGCAAGCCAAAAATCCAAACTTCAGCTGAAAAGATAGCTGCTTCTGAGGTATTGAATCATGACGATGGCTCCGGTGGTGCCTCAGCGGGACGGTTCCTGTGAGTCTGAGGCGGCAAGTCTTACCGCTGAAGACAGGCTTCTCCCCCGCGGGCCGGCGGCTCTGCTATCTGGACGAATTCAATCGGGGATCCCGTTGGCTCCTCTGACCACCTTTCGCGTGGGCGGCAAAGCGGAGTGGTATTGTGAGCCCCGTATCCATCTGGAGCTGCAGCAGTGTTTGGCTTGGGCGCGAGCAGAAGGGATCCCCACGACGCTGCTGGGGGCAGGTAGCAATCTGCTCATCAGCGATGCGGGGTTGAAGGGGCTGGTGATCGGCACTCGCCGTTTGCGGGGGATCCAACTGCTGGAAGGGGGGAGAATTTGGGCCGCTGCCGGAGAGCCTTTGGTCAATCTGGCGCGGGCAGCCGCCAAGCAAGGCTGGAGCGGTTTGGAGTGGGCCATCGGGATCCCTGGCACCCTGGGGGGAGCCGTGGTGATGAATGCGGGTGCCCACGGACGCGCCATGGCGGATGTGCTGGTGGAAGTGCAGATTTTGGACGAGGAACAAGAGCCCTGCCGCCTAGAACCTGCCGATCTGCAATTTGGCTATCGCCGCTCTCGCCTACAGGACTCCCCCTGGACGGTGACAGGAGCGACGCTGCAGTTGATCCCAAGCAGGGATCCGTCCCAGGTGCAGTGGGAAACCCAGCGCTACCTCAACCAACGCCTAAGCTCTCAGCCCTATCATTTGCCCAGTTGTGGCAGCGTCTTTCGCAACCCAGAGTCTCACCCTGCCGGCTGGCTAATCGAGCAGGTCGGCTTGAAGGGGTACCGCATCGGTGGGGCCCAAATTTCAGAGCGCCATGCCAACTTCATCCTCAATTGCCATCAGGCGAGTGCCAAGGACATTTACCGCTTGATTCGCTTGGCCCAGGAAAAGGTCTATCAACAATGGTCGGTGCTTTTGGAGCCGGAAGTGCGCATTCTGGGATCCTTTGAGGATTAGAAGAGCATCGGCTGGGCAATTTGGCCTGCTTTCTTTTGATGACTTTGATAATTTCGATGATTCTGCTCTTAAACTGTTCTTACCAGCTTAGATGCTCGTCGATTCTTTCCTATCGGCTTATGAGTCAAGATGTAGCCACTTTACGTCGTTTAATTCAACGGCTCAATCAGTCCCACACCACTGCGGAAGAACGCCGCTATTTGGTGGAGATCGGCAGCCTGGCTGCTTTGCTCACCCCAGAAGAGGCTGCCGCTTTGGCCCAAGATCCCAAGCAACTCACCGCCGAGCAGCACTATCGCATTTGGGACTGGGTGCATCGCTGGGAACGGGAGCACCGCCACGAAGATCTGGACTGGGATCCCTCTCTAGACCGACACAACGACTAGAACTCGAAAGAATCCCGTCCCGCTATCACGAACAAATCCCGGCCAGAGTCTAAGACAAAAGCCATCTCCAAGTCTCATTTTTGAACAGGATCCACACCCCCAAGCCCATGAGAATCCAGGGCACCCAGCGCTCTCCCCGCTCGGCCAAAACCTTGGCTACTTCAGGTTGCATTGTCAGTTTTTGAGCCACTGCAAACCACAATCCCTTCATCAGAAAAATCGTGGAAAAAAGGGCCAACTGAGGAGGGGTGCTGCCGGCAAACAGAGGAACGTACAGGCTGACATTATCTCCACCATTGGCAAAGGTGAGGAGCATGGACATCAGGGCTGGTGGGGGCAAAAAAACTGACCAAGCCTTTTGGGTTGGGCGCTCTCGCAACTCTTCCAACTCTTTTTCCAAGGTTTCTTCAGGTTCAGGTCGCCACAATTTCCAACCACCCACAGCAATCGGGATCACCCCCAGCAGCCCAATCGCAGGTGGCGGCAACAACAGGCCTCCCAAGTATCCCAGAGAGCTGATCAGGATCAACCCTGCCAAGCCCAAGTAGCCCCCCAGCCAAATGTGCCAGCCCTTCCAAGTAGGCCGAATCTGTGCCTGGGCAAACAACAGAACCAGCAAGAAAAAGTCGTCGATATGGGTGGCAATAAAAGCGAGGATCCCTTCGACTAAAGTTGCCCAGAAAATTGCCAGCGGCATAGGGTTAAGAAATGGGGAAGATGGCGCTGATATCGACGAGGTGAAACTGAAGCAGCCCAACAATAGCCGAAGTATAGGCGGTAGAAGAAGCCAGCCCAATCAAGAGATCGCGTTTCATATTGCGGGGTTTCTCGCCTTTCTCGACGACATCCGTAGCGCCAAACTGCATCATGAGAATGCCCATCAAGTTGGAGAGCCAGTACCCCACGAGGGTTCCGCTCAAAAACCACTGTGGCTGCCACAGGCTACAAAGGTAGCCAAACCCATAGGCAATCGGCAGGTTGAAAAACAAGTCATTCCACCAGGAAAGGGGAGACAGCATAAACCCCAAAATCAGTAAAATGCCACCTCGGAGCTTCTTCCCCATAGGTCTTGCTCTCCAGCGTTACGTCCTCACAATCTTAGCTTCACATTGCTTCATGAAAACCCAAAAACAATGTCTGGCTCTCCACCTGGGAGTGTGGCACGGCCTCTTCTCCAACTATCGACCCACCGCCGGCGGCTGGGAGCTGGGGGGCCAAAAGCGCAGCCTCATCACCTTTGAGGCCTTGGCTCCATCCTCTTCTTCAGGAAGTCCGGCGGCAGGGAGCGCGATCCGCCAAACCAACGCCTACTACCCCCTACAGGGATCCCCCACTCCAGAAAGCTGCCACAGTTGGGTTTACCAAGACTTCTCTCCTGGATTGCGGTTTTTCCCCGATGGATCCTTTTCCAACGGGCGGGTGCAACTGGCACCGTTCAGCGATTTTGCCGTTGAGCAAGGCTTTCTCTGGGAAGATCGCAAGGCGCGGGTGGTGCAGCAATGGGATGCCCAGGGCCGACTGATGGGGGTGACCACGATTTTGGAGCGCCGCGGCCAACCTTTGGATCCCGTTGCAGACTGTGCACCCCTGAGCAGAGAGCAGCTGAGAGCCTGCCTCCAGGGGAGATGGCGGGGGATCGCCCAGAGCTTTGCGGTTGCCGAGGGCCGGTTTGCCGAAACCGAGGTGGACTGCTCGGGGGCAGAGTGGTTGAGCAACTGGGATCCCTTGCCGGGAGGGCTGTGGATTGGCGGGCCGGATCCCTTGCCCATCCCTACCGCCCACCGGGATCGTAGCTTTTCGGTGAGCCTGAGCTGGTTTCCGCAGCCGGAAGACTGCCATTATCTCTTGCGTTTGATCCGGGACTACGATGCCCGCGGTGCTTGGCAAGGGGTTACGCTGATCCGGGCGCAGAGGGATCCCGTTTGAGAAAGGCGCAAACCTGGGCAAACACCGTTTCCCGCTCGCAGTCCAAAGTGAGGATGTGGTCGGAGTGCTCCAGCCAATGCAAGATCTTCTCCTCGGATCCCAGCTCTTGATAGAGCCACGCTGCCTGTTCAGGATCCACTACTGTATCTTGGCGGGATTGCAGGATCAGGGTGGGAACCCGGATGCTGGCCACTTCCCCCTTGACCCGCTCGATCAGCTCCAGAGCGCTGCGCACCGCCGACAGATTAAAGCTGCGGAAATAGGCCGTTCTTTCTGCCAAGGCTCGAGCGTCCCCATCCCGAATCGGCAAGCTGAGGCGGGGCACCTCCTTCAATAGCCAACCCAGGCTGTTCAGGTACTGCTCAGGGCGAAAAAGATAGTACCAGCGGTGGCGAATGGCGAAAAATGGCGCCAGCAGCACCAATTTATGGATGGGATGGGCAAAAGCCAGGTGCAAAGCCAGCAGACAGCCGGTGGAAAAGCCCACCAAGGAAACGCGCGGGTACTCCTGCTGCAAAGCCAGATAATGCTCCAAAGCCCGCCCGTACCACTCCGTCCAGCGGGAAGGGGGCATGCGATGGGCCGGGCGGTCATGGCCGGGATAGTTAAATCCCTGCACCGTCAGGCCAGCCGCCAACAGCCGCTCTGCCAGCCATTGCAACTCGTAAACACCGCCCCCCAATCCATGTAGCAGCAGACAGGCGTGTTCCCCTGCTCCTCGCCACAAAAAGGGTTCGTTACTCAACATAAAACATAAAAAAATAAAACTCCGTTCCACTTCGCGACGGGATCCCTTGCTAGCCCAAGGTGATATCCAGCAACATCATCACCACAAACCCACTGATGACCCCAAAGGTGCCCTCCCGCTCCAACCCCTGCCGGTGCGACTCAGGGATGATCTCATCGGAAATGACAAACAACATCGCCCCCGCCGCAAAAGCCATGCCCCAGGGTAGTAGGGGCTGCGCCAGAGAGACCACCGTTGCTCCCAGGATCCCGCCGATGGGCTCCACCAGTCCGGTCAGCAGGGCGATGCCAAAAGCGAACAGCCGCGAGTACCCCTGGCCCACCAGTGACAAAGCCACCACCAGCCCTTCTGGCATGTTCTGCAAGCCGATCCCCAACGCCAACGCCAACCCATCGCCGACTTGGCCGGTGGCAAATCCCACCCCCACCGCCAAGCCTTCCGGGAAATTGTGCAGGGCGATGGCAATGATGAACAGCCAAATCCGTTTCAAATGGGCGCGGTTCTCCCCTTCCACCCCTTTGAAAAAGTGCTCGTGGGGAAAAAAGCGGTGGGCACTCTCCAGGAAGATCGCCCCCAACAACAGGCCTGCCACCATCACCACAGCCGCCCCAAATGGGGAATACCCCAGCGCTATGGCTGCCTCGGTGCCCGGCACCAGCAGGGAAAAAGAGGTGGCCGCCAACATCACCCCACCCCCAAACCCCAGCAGGATCCCTTGCGCCCTTTCCGAGAGCGAGGGGAGAAACAGAGCGGGCAAGGCCCCTAACCCGGTTGCCAACCCGGCGATCAAGCTGGCCAGGGATCCCATCCCAATTGGATGCACAAGCCAATCTCCACAAAGGCCGAATGCTTCTCAATTCTCCTCCTTTTGCGACATTGTGTGCGGTTTGTGGCCAACCGGAATGGCAGATCCCCTGCTATGGCTAGCCCACCACCGGAGTTAGGGTTGCTTTGAAAGGCTCTCGACAGCGCAGTAGATCTTCCGTTTGAGCCTGAATGGCTGCCAACGCTTCGATCTCTGAGATGCGGGTACTTTGACCGGCCTCGGTGATCGGGATCCCGTCTACGAACACTGTGTGAACATTGCTGGCCCAAGCGGCATAAGCTTCTGTTGCCAGATTTTGTGTTTATGAGCGAGGTACACAAGAGCAAGTCTGAAGGCTCTATTCCCCAGTTGGAGCTTGCCATCTGAGGCAAGGTTTATTCCCAACAGTGGTAGATTGCGTGGGCGCAGAAGCATCCTAAGCAGCAATTTGACCAGGCTATACTTTAGTAAGGCGGGTCGACAAAAACTAAAGAAAACTAAAGTCAAGTCTGATGATGAGGAGTGAAAAAGCGATGCAGAAAAAAGCAGTTACAAACCTTTTGGCTTTGAGTCTAGGGGCGGCCTGTCTGGGGCTGACCGGCTGCGGTGGAGGCGGAAGCGGTGGGACGACAGTGCCTACACCTACACCGACTCCAACACCTACGCCGACTCCAACGCCTACGCCGACTCCAACACCTACGCCGACTCCAACGCCTACGCCGACTCCGACACCCACGCCGGGTGCCCCAACTTTTGCCAAGGCATTTAGTCCTACCTCGGTGGCTGCTGGCCCCACTGCCAAAACAACTCTGACCTACACGATCACCAACACAGCCGCTCTGCCGCTGACGGGTCTAGCCTTTTCCGATCCCCTGCCTGCCGGCTTGGTCGTTGCCACCCCCAACAACCTCAGCAACGGCTGTGGCGGGACGCTGGCAGCTGCACCAGGAGCAACTTCCATCTTGCTGGTCAACGGCTCATTGGCAGCCAACGCTAGCTGCACCATCAGCCTGGATCTTCAGGTTACAGCCACGACAGCGGGATCCCTGACCAGCCCCGCGGTAACCCTGAGCAGCAACCAAGCGCCTAATGCCACCGCTGCTGCTATCAACTTAACGGTAACGGTGCCAGCTCCCACCTTTACCATGGCCTTTTCTCCCAGCCTGCTTGGCCCAATCGGCGCACCTCCCGCTAGCGGGACTGGAACTTTGACGTTTACCATCACCAACAACGCAGCCATTCCATTGACGGGCTTGGCCTTTAGCCACACCTTGCCGCCAGCGCCGGTTGGTGGTTTGCAATTTGCCGGTGCGGCGACTCCTACATCGTGCGGCTCCCCCAATATCACAACCTCGGGGACTCCGCCCACCACCATTGGATTCACCGGAGGACAAGTAGCCCCAGGACAAACTTGCACAGTGACCATCTCTGTCCAAGTCTCATTCGTAGCTGCGGACCCACCCGGCACCTACAACTACCCCAACTCCCCGGTGACGTTGAACAGCACTGAGGCTGCCCCTGTTACAGTGGGGCCGGTAACCTGGACGGTTCAGGCTATTAATCCTTGACGGTTCAGGTTAATTAGTCCTTCAAAAGCAGCTCGGCAATTTGAACGGCGTTGAGGGCCGCACCTTTGCGGATTTGATCCCCGCACAGCCACAGCTCCAGGGCCTTGGGCTCAGAGATGTCTTGGCGGATGCGGCCCACCGCCACTTCATCCCTGCCGGCCACGTCGATGGGCATGGGAAAGCGGTTCTGCTGCCAATCTTCAATGAGCACCACCCCAGGGGCCTGGGCCAGGATTTGCCGGGCTTTTTCCACAGGGAAGGGCTGTTCAAACTCCAGGTTGAGGGCCTCGGCGTGGGTACGTAGCACCGGCACCCGCACACAGGTAGCTGTCAGCCGCAGGTTGGGGGATCCCATAATCTTGCGGGATTCGTTCACCATCTTCATCTCTTCCTGGCAGTAGCCGTTCTCTTGCAGGGGGCTGTTGTGGAGGAAGAGGTTGAAGGCAATGGGGTAAGGGAACACCTGGGGCTGCAACGGCTGCCCCTGGAGGTAGGCGTGGGTTTGCTCTTGCAGCTCCACCATGGCGCGGGCCCCGGCCCCACTGGCCGATTGATAGGTGGCGGCCACCACGCGGCGCAGGGGGATGTGGCGATGCAGGGGGTAGATGGCCACGCACATTAGGATGGTGGTGCAGTTGGGATTGGCAATGATCCCTTGGTGACGGAAGGCTTCCTGGGGGTTGACCTCCGGCACCACTAGCGGAACATTGGGATCCAGGCGAAAGGCGCTGGAGTTGTCAATCAGCACCGCCCCCGCCTCGACGATGGTTCTGGCCCAGGTTTTGGAGACACCGGCTCCGGCAGAGGCCAGCACCAGATCCAGGCCCCGGAAGGCCGCTTCTGAAACCGGCTCAACCGGGATCCGTTCCCCCTTGAAGGTTAGATAAGTGCCTGCAGAGCGGGGAGAGGCCAAAAGCTTTAGGTCGGCTACAGGAAAGTGGCGCTCTTCCAATAGCGTCAGCAGCTCCGTCCCTACTGCTCCTGTGGCCCCCAAAATGGCTACTCGTTGTTGCCGTGCCATGCTTTCTTGTCCTTAGGTTTTCCTAATTCTAGGGTTCCAGAGGTGGCTGTAATCGAGGCCAAAGCAGCCTGCACCTCTGCCAGCTCGACTTGATCGGTCAGCTCGGCCTGGCCGATGCGGCGGGGCAGAACGAAGCGAATCCGCCCCTGTTTGACTTTCTTGTCGGCCTGCATTGCCTGCAGCACTGCCTCCCAAGGGATCCCGGCCGGCCACCGGCTGGGCAGTCCTGCTTTTTCAATGAGGCGTTGTTGCCGTTCGGCTTCAGCAGCGCTCCACCACCCCAGGCGGCGGGCGATCTCCCCGGCAGCTACCATGCCGATGGCGACAGCTTCTCCGTGCAGATAGCGGCGGTAGCCGGTGGCAGCTTCTAGGGCATGGCCGAGGGTGTGGCCGTAGTTGAGGATGGCCCGCAGGCCCGCTTCTTTCTCGTCCTGCTGCACCACCCAGGCTTTGCACTCGGCACAGCGGCGCAGCAGGTAGTGCAAGTCTGCGGGAGTAAAGTCGGTATGGCGGCTCAGTTGGGGTCGATCTTCCAAAAACTCAAATAGGTCGGCAGCCTGAATCACGCCGTATTTGATCACCTCTGCCAAAGCCGAAGTAAACTCCCGTGGGGGCAGAGTTTTCAGCACCGTCGGGTCAATCCACACCAGGCGCGGCTGATAAAACGCCCCAATGAGGTTTTTCCCGCCAGGATGGTTGACGCCGGTCTTGCCACCAATGGCCGCATCCACCATGGCCAAAAGTGAGGTGGGCACCTGCACAAAAGGGATCCCGCGCAGCCAAGTGGCGGCGGCAAACCCCACTATGTCGCCAATGACCCCCCCTCCTAGAGCCACCAAGGTGGAGGAGCGCTCCAGGCCAAAGGCTAGGGCGGCGTCGTAGATCTTGGCCACCGAGCGCAGGGTTTTGTAGCGTTCGCCGGCAGGCAATAGGCAGAGGTGGGCGGCAAACCCCGCTTGTTGCAGCCCCTGCAGCAACTTCTCGGCAAAGTGTTTGGCAATGCCGGGATGGCTCACCACCAGAGCCCTGCCGGAAAGCCCTCTAGCTCGCATTTGGGATCCCAGCTGGATGAGGCTGTGGCCAGGGGGGCCTTCGGCAGACTGGAGGAGAATATCGTAGGAGCTGTGGGGAAGCTTGACAGGGATCAGATAGGGATCCATGCGTGTCGGTCCTGGGGGGCGGGATCCAGTGTGGCATGTTCTGCTCCCGTCTGCCTGCTGCAGGCATTGTCCTTGGGGTCTGAAAGCCCAGGGGATCCTGCTAGGGGTTGGGGTCAACTGGCTGCGGCTCCGACTGGGGAGTGAGGGTTTCCAAATCCGGCAGAGCTGTTCCCGCCGGCGAGGCCGAGTCTTCTTGGGCCAAATCCTGCAAAGCAGCTTGGGCCGGCTGAAATTGGGGATCCAGCTCCAGACAGCGCCGCAAGCTGGCCTGGGCGGCTTCTCGCTGGCCGGCGCGCAGTTGAATCAGCCCCAGGGTGTGCCAAAAGGCGGGCCGCTGCGGATCCAGGTGCGTGGCCTGTTGGGCGTCTGCCAGAGCAGGTTCCAGCTTCCCCAGTTTCAAGGCTTCCCAGGCGCGGTTGTTGAGGGCCACAGCATCTTCTGGGGTGAGCTGCAAAACCCGCGAGTAGGCTTGCACAGCTTGTTCGGGATCCTTTAGCTCGCCGTAGAGCAAGCCCAGGGCAAACCAGCCCCAGGGATCCCGTTCGTTGAGGCGGAGCATCTGCTGGCAGGCGGCACGGGCTTCTTCCAGCCGGCCCAGACGCCGCAGGCTGGTGATCTGGCCAAACCAGCAGGCAGAACTGCCGGGACGCTGCTGCACCAAGCGCTGGAAATGCTGCAGGCTGGCCTCATATTGCCCCAACTCCTGCTGGGCCATTGCCAGGGCATAGCGGGCCGGAAAGTGCTCCGGCTTGATCTTGAGGGCTTCCTCGAAGTGGATGCAGGCTTCTTTCAGGTAGCCCAATTTCTGGAAGGCCACACCGCGGGCGTACCAGCTTTTGTAGTTGTCGGCATCGTAGCGCAGAGCGCGTTCTAGGGCCTTGCTGGCCAGCCGATACTGCCCCAAGCGCAGCAGGGCCACCCCCAAGTTGTGCAGGGTTATGGGATCCCGGCGACGCAGCCGCAGCGAGCGCTTGTAACACTCGACAGCCGAGCGCAGCCGGTGGCAGTGGAAGAGGGCATTGCCTTGGTAGCGCCAAACCCGCGCACTTCTGGGGTTGAGCTTCAAAACCCGCGCAAAACTAGCCGCTGCCGAGCTGGGCCGCCGCAGCCGTCGCAACACGATCCCACGGGCCAGCCAGGTGCGGGGCTGCTTGGGGTTGTGGCGCAGCGCTTTGTTCAGGCTGTTCAGGGCCAGCTTAGACCGCTTCAGTTGCAGCAGGCGGATGCCGCGGTTATGCCAGGCCAGAGCATCTTCCGGGTTGCTCTCCAGCACCTTGTCGTAGTTAACCACCGCCGACTTGTATTGCCCCAGGCGCCCCAGAATCAGGGCCAGGCGCAGCCGGGTTTCTTCGTCGTAGGGGTTGATGCTCAGGGATCCGTTGTAGCTGTCCACCGCCTCGCGGTAGCGGGCCAACTGCACCAGCACATCCCCACGGCGGCTCCAAGCCAGGGCGAAGTTGGGATCCATGTTCAGAGCCCGGTCGTAGGCGGCCAGGGCTTCCGTCAGGTTGCCGCGGCGACGCCAGTCTTCCCCCCGCTCGAATTGGATGTCGGCACTGTTCCACTGAAACAGCCGCTGAATAAACTGCAGAATGGCAATCTGACGTGCCCCTTCTTCTGGCGTGGCGGAGGGAGTTTCGCCCGTGGCAATGCGCAGGATGGCCATCTGGATGGCCCGCAAAAAGGCCTGAAATCCCCGCACCTCTTCATCTTCCAGGGACTCTTTCCCCTCACGGCGGCGGTATTGCAGCCGGAACCGCTGCAGATCCCCGGGGGCAGGGAAGCTGGGATCCAAAAAGTGCATTAGCTCCAAGGCGCGGTACTCAAACAGCACCGGATCCTCTTCTGAGCCGGTAAAATCCAGCAGGGGCGCCTCTTCCAGGGGGCGGGGTAGCTCAGTGGGGGTGTGCAGCAGCGTCAGCAGACGCTGGTTTTGTCGTGCCGGGGCATGGGGAAACCCGCTGTACAGCTCATCCCTTGGCCAGGGATCGGCAACAAACTCTGGAGAGGCCACCACTCCCACCCAGCGGCATTGTTCGATGGCCAGTTGCAGCTCCAGCTTGCGGTTATCCCCCGGCTGCAGCATCCAGCGGTCAAACCAGACTTTGAAACCCTCGCGATCCAGCCGCTCCGCCAGTTGACGCGCCCACCGGGCTTGCTCTCGGTGGTAGCGCAAGAAAAGGTCGAACTTGTAATGCTCTGAAGACATGAACGCCCGCTCGCTGATCTTCTCCAGCTTATCTTTGCGTTATCGCTGCGCGACGCTTTCACAAACGCAAACGCACTAGCGGTGCGGGGCACTGCCCTCCACCGAGTCTGGGGCAAGGAGCAAACCTTATCCCTACGCGACGCTTCTGCGAATGGCGATGATGAGCGGACAACGATAGGCGATAGTTGGTGCAGGGCTTGAAAGGAGGGAGCACATGCTGGGCGGAGTTTTGGCGATTGCGGCTGCGATTGGCTTGGTGGTCTTGCTGTTGGAAGCAATTCGCTACCGCCGCTGGGGATCCGTTCGCCGTTGGCAACCGGCGGTGGGGCTGGGCTTGGTGGCGTTGGCGGCGCTGGGGTGCTGGCTGGGTCAGTTGCCGGAGCCGATCCCCCTGGCCCTGTTGTTGGGGGGCCTGGTGGGGGTGGGGTTGCTGGGGTTGAGTGGCTGCGGTCGGGCTGGACAGGGGCTGGTGGTGCTGTTGCTCAGTTTGGCGGCCTGGCAAAGTCTGGCTGTCGGCTCCCCCGGTCGCATCGGCATTGCGGAGCAACATGGAATGCTGTTTCTGTGGGGCTGCGGCCTGGGGATGGGCTTGGTGGGGATCCCTTTGCTGGGGGTCTTGGCCGCAGCGGAAGCCCTGTCGTTGCTGATGGCGCTGGGCCAGGGGTGGAGCGGCATTGCCGCCATAACCTGGGGATCTCGCCTGCTGGAGATGGGATCCCAGCCGGATCTCCCTTGGCAGGTGCTGTTGCCGGTGGGGCTGGCCGCCCTCAGCTTGGTGGCAGGCACTGTGCCGCTCTTGACCGCCTCAGAAGACTCCCCCGGGCTGCTGTCGGCAGTGGGGCATGGGGTGGGGTGGCTGGTGGCGTTGGCGCTGGCCTTGGCCTTGACCCGCAACGGCCTATACCAGGATCCCTTTTGGGCCTTGCTCTACGGGGCAGGGGTGCTGCTCTCGTGGGCCTTGCTTGCCTTGGAAAACCAGACGGGACAGGGGATCCCCGCGCCGGCAGGGGAACCTGCTCATGTCAGCGGGCCGGAGGCTTTAGCCGGTCGCGTCAGCGTTGCCGAGCAACAAGGATGGCTGCTCTGGCAGGCCTGCGTGGGCCTAACGCTGGTGGGCGGAGGAGCGCTGCTGGCGCTGCGATTGGGGGGATCCTACGGGGCGGCGCTCTTGGGGCTGGGGTGTCTGGCTTTTCCCAGCCGCTGGGGGGCGATGGCAGCCCTCTTCTTGTCGGCCCGCCCTCTGCTGCAAAACCTGTTGCACCAGTTCAACCTGCAGGTTGCCGGGATCGACCTCACCCAACCCTATGTGTCGGCGGCGCTGTACCTGGGAATGGCGGCCATGGCGCTGGCGGCGCTCCTGCACTGGCTGTATGGGCCAGACAAACCCCTGCAGACGGGGATCGCTCTGACGCTGGCCAGCCTGGCTCTGCCGGTGGGGGTGGGCTACTTCATTCACGCTCAGCCGCAAGCGGCCTTCCTGTTGGGAGCCTTGACCACCGCCTTGATCCTGGCGGCGCTGCAGCCCATCCTCCTGCAGCAGGAGGGAAGAGGGGCGGAATCTCCAGGGATCCATTCGCGGCAGCGGGACGGAGTCCTTGGTTTGGGCCTGACTGTGCTTGCCATTCTGGGATCCAACCTCAGCCGCGATTGGACGGTAACCGGCTTCCATGCCACCCGCCTGGAACGGGCGCTGGTGCTGGCCGGGGTGGTCGGGATCCTGGCGTTGATTCTCCTGCTCTGGCAAGGCTGGAGCCTGTGGCAATCCAGGAGAATGCGCGCCCCTGCCCGCTGTTCGCGTTAGCGGTGCGGAGCACTCTGGTTGTGCGGAGATGAAACCCGTTCCCTTGGGCACCCTCGGCACCTGGCAGGGGATCCTCGGCCCGGAACAAACCGCTGCAGCCCTGGGCAACCCCGGTGTGAAGGTGATCGGATCCCCAGCTCTGTTGACGTTGATCGAGCGGTGCGGCCACAACACCTTGCAGCCCTTCTACGAGCCGGAGGAAGCGGCGGTCGGGATCCGCTTTGCCTTGGAGCATCGGTCGGCAGCGGTGGCGGGGGATCCCTTGCAGGTTCGGGTCGAAGTCGTGGCCGTGGAGGGGAGACGCATTCAGTTTCAGGTGGAGATCACCCAGCAGGAGCGGCTGGTGATGCAGGGATCCTACACCTGCCTGGTGGTCGATTTGCCCCGTTTTCTGGCCCGCTATGGATTGACCGCGGAGGATCCCAGTCGGTGCTCAAGCTGTTCGCGTTAGCGGGACGGAGTCCTTTGGGATTGCTGCTGGCCGTCTTTGTGGGAACTCTCTTGTTCTGGCCTCAACAGCTCATTCTGCGCTACCGCAAACCCTGGCAGGGCCCCCTTGCCTGGATCTGGAAATGGCACGGCTGGGGAGGCTGGGCCGTGCGGGGCAGCCGCCGTGGCTGGGAATGGCGTTGGGGATCCCTGCGCCTTCGCGGGCGTTGGCCGGTACAGCGGGGAGAACCTCGCTCCCTCGGAGATTGGCCGCGTTATTGGCCCTACCTGTGGAAGCTGGGCAAGCAACTTCGCATTCAATCCTGGCAAGGCGGCGTAGAAATTGGCTTTGCCGATCCAGCTTTGACGGGGCAATGCTTGGGGCTGATCGCCGCTCTACCTCTTCCGTTGGCTCAACACCTGCGCTTGACCTTCACCCGCATCGGCTGGTGCGGACAGGGATCCCTGGTGGTTCGGTTTCGCGGCTGGCAGGTGCTGGGGCCGGCCTTAAAACTGGGATGGCTCGCCCTTTCGCGCCGGTGGGACAGAGTCCTGCGGGCAACCAGGGGGGATCCCCGGCAGAAATAGCCAATGGGAAAGCTGGCCTCAGGAGAAAAGTGCTGTGGGGGAACCGCACCGCTGACGTGGTCAGACCGGCTGCAGCGCCGGGCGGCAATTCAACAGAGGCATGACCCGTTCCCCAAATCGCTGCACATCGGCAACAAAATCCGGGAATGTGAACAGGATCCCATCGATGCTGGTTTGGCCGGCGATGCGATCCAGTTCTCTTGCCACAGTTTCATAGGAACCGATGAGGGTTGGGATCCCCATAAATGCCTCTGCCTGGTAGCTTTTCACGTTCACCCCCACCGGATCTGTGTTGGCTGCCCCTTTCCAGCCCAGCAGGGCCTCGATATCCCCCCCTTCCATGTAGTGCTCTGCAACAGCTTCGGCTTCCGCGTCGGTTTCTCCCATCACCACAGTAAACAAAGCGTAGGTACCCACAGTGCGTCCCACCCGTTGGCCAAGCTCCTTCAGCCGATCGCTCATGCGACCAGCCTCTTCAACGGGAGCCAAGATGAAGTTGTGGTTGCCCATTTCCGCCGTAAAGCGCATACCCCGCTCTGAGTGCCCTGCGCAAACAATCGGGATCTCCCGCGAAGGGCGAGGCTGACAAACGCAGTCTTCCAACTGAAAATACTTGCCCTGATAAGAAACACGCCCTTGCTCCCAGAGCAGCTTCATCACCTGCACATACTCGGTGGCGTAGTCGTAGCGATAGCTGTAGTATTCATCCCCCGGCCACAGGCCCATTTGCGAATATTCCAGCTTGTTCCAGCCGGTCACGATGTTGAGGCCAAACCGTCCTTTGCTGATGCTGTCCAGAGTGACACACATGCGAGCGGCCACAGCAGGGTGGAGCGTAGGCAGAGCCACCGAAGCGTAGAGATGGATCCTTTCCGTCACCGCCGCCAAGCCCGCCATTAGGGTAAAAGACTCCAAGGCGTGATCCCAAAACTGGGTTTTCCCCTTAAACCCCCGCCACTTCACCATGGACAGGACAAATTCAAAGCCATACCGTTCCGCCAAGAGGGTGATCTGCTTGTTCAGCTCGAAAGTTGGCATATATTGCGGCGAATTCACCGAGATGATCCAGCCGTTGTTGGCGATGGGGATAAACACCCCAAACTGCAGATACCTCATCGTCCAGTCCTCTCTCGATAAAGCCCTTGGGGAAACAGGCCAAAAACCCCCTGCCCTATCTAAGTCGGTCAGAGGCGAGGAAATGGTGTGCAACACTACTGGGTAAGCCAGGAAGGGATCCCGAACGATGTGCTCCCCACCGCCAAGGCAACCAGCGCCGGAACAGCCTCGGCGAGCACAACTTTGATTTGAACAGGTGAAGCAAAAGAAGATAAAGAAGATATCTTGGTCTTGGTTGGCCCCGCCCTTGTAGATCCCATCGCTGCTCCGCTGTTGAGGCCAACTTCAGTACTCCGCACCGCTAACGCGAATCGGTTAGCTAGGGGAATGGGTTTGGGCAGTTCCCAACCTAAGGGGTAGGCGTGGCAGGGGGAATGCGCAGCTCCACAGCCGTGTCCAGGCGGGAGCGTGGGGGTGGGGCTTCTCCCTGAGCCAGTTCTAGGTATTGGGCCAGCGGGTGATTTTCCTTCCAGCGGGATCCCACCTCAGCAGCCATTTGGGTGACTTGGATTTGATAAAGCTGGGCCAGCTCGGCAGCATTGAGGTTGCTCCGCTCCACCTGATCGCGACTGGCCTCGGCCAGGATATCTACCACAAGGTTGCCTTGCTCATCAAACCGCCACAGTTCCAGGCGGCTGCGGGAACGCAGGCTCAACTCCGTTGGCGAAGCTGGTCGAGTGAGGACATCGACGCGGGCGATGACGATGGCTTCCAGGCCCAGGTAATCGAAAAATTGGCCCACCGCCTCCGGCTTGCGGCGATCCCACTCAAACAGCTCGTAGATGGGCCAGCCCACCTTCTGCAAAATGGGCTGAATGCGACGGTTGTCCAGGGGCACCACCTTCTCGCCGTTGGGGATCAAGCCCAGACGCACCGCCTCTATGGCCAGGCGCTGGCCCAACAGTTGGGTATGCTCCAACCCTCCCACCCCCAAAATGCCAAGGCGACGGCGGGGTTGAGGCCGAATGGGCACCTGCAAAACCACATCCACAGGGGTGGTCAGGCCCGCTTGCAGGAGGATCTCCTGCTCTGCCTTTTCATAGTCGGGGTGCCACACCGTCAACAGCCAACGCCCGGCTGGGGCATGGTCTAGCTCAAAAGCGCCCCGCTCATCGGTTTGAATCGGCTGATTGGGGTTCTCCATGCCCTCCAACTGCACCTGTGCCCCCGCCACAGGTTGTCCCACGCTGTTGCTCACCTGCCCCACCAGCCGCGCCGTTCCCTGGGGCTGCCCTTTGTCTTGAAAGGGAAACAACGGCGTCAACCGTGGAATGGGGGTGGCCGGAGCCTGAGCCAGCGCTCCTGAAGTCAGTGCCAGCCAGCCGCAGAGGGCCAGACTGCCTGTTCGCGAGAGCGTCGCGTAGCGATAGCTGATCCTGCGCCGGAGAGGATGGAAGAAGAGAAGAGGCATGGCGAAGGTTGCATCCGGTAATAGCAGTCGGTTCTATTCTGCTTTGCGCCACTGACGGGTGCTGCAGGGATCCTCACCCCGAAAAGGGGTTGTTGGCTTGCCATTGTTGGACAAACACCGGCACCATGTTGCGCACCTGCAGCCGAAACAGGCCCGCTGCCGCATCTTCAAACATCGGATCCCCGCCCACATCATCCCGCCCATAGGCTTCGTAGTAGCGAGCCCGATCCCCAGGCCGATCCCTCTGCAAGTCCACCACCACCACCACCCCGCGGCTGCGCAACTGGTTGGGGGTGAAATTGGGAATTTCCACCGGCACCGTCGGGGCCACAAAGCGTAAGGCCGTATTCAGCAGAGAGTTGCCCTGGCGGTTGTAGTCCCGCGAGATCTGCATCTGGGTCAAAAGGATGTAGCGCAATCCCAGGGCATCCCCGATCACCTTCAGCTTGGCCAAATCGGAGGTGTAGCGCTCATCCCGATCCAACAAAGTCAGGCCCTGGGTGAGGGGCAGAAGCGGCTCAAACCGGGGATCCGGCCCCAGAGGCCCCTTCAAGAGCAGTACCGGTCGCTGGGGCTGCAACTCCTTCAGGGCCATGCTGAGGTGGCGGGCCAGCTCATCCGAGTAAACGGGTTCATCCGGCAAAAGGCCAATGCCCTCCGGCTGGCGGGTCGGTTCCCCTGGCGGCAGGCGAATATCCTGAGTGGAGACAAAGCCGGCCCGGACTTCCACCTGGGTGCTGGTCAGGGGAAAACCCGGCACCTCCACATCTACCAAATACAGGCCAGCCGGCAGTTCCGGCAGCACATAAGTGCCGTCGGCAGCAATGCGGACGGTTTGCCTGGGTTGGGTTGGCGTGGCGGCCAGGTGCAAAACCCCGGTCTGAACGGGTTGGCCGGCAATATCCAGCACCCGCCCGGTCACCACACCCGCTCCTTCCGGGGAGAGGGCTCCTTCCTGCTGGCTGGCTTCCCCATTTGAGGGCTCCGTCCCACCATTGCGGACGGCAAGGGCCGCCTGTTCGCGAGAGCGTCGCGCGGCGATAGCTTGGGCTTCCACATTCTGCAAACGGCGCAAGGCCGGGATCCCTGCTGCCACCACCCACAGATCCCGACCGTCTAACATCACCAGACCCGTCGGTTGTCCCTGCAGCCGCAGTGAGGCTGCCAATCGCCCCGTCTGCAAATCCACCAGTTGCAGGCGGTCGCTATCGCGGGAGGTCACGTAAGCCCAACGTCCATCCGGGGAAAGGGCCAGCCGCGTCGGTCGCCAATCCAGGCCAACCCGCTGCAGGGCCTCGCCGCTGCGGCTCAGATCCAGCACTGTTAGATCTTGGCTGCCGGAGTTGAGCACCACCAAGCGTTGCCGTTCCGCATCCAGGGCCATGGCTTCCGGAGTATGACCGCCCCGCCAACGGGCCAACAGCTCCCCATTGTCCGGGTTGACCACCAGCAAGCTGAGGGGATCCTCCCCGGCTAGGCCCACAAACAGGGATCCCCGCTGCGCATCATAGGCCAGCGCCAAGGGGGGGCCGGGCATCGGCAAATTGCGGGCTTGCGGCTGCTCTGAGGGATCGCTTTGCGCACCGCTGACGCGCAGGGGAGCAGCCATCACCGCCAGACTTTGGGCAGAGGGCAGGGAGGCGAAAACCCGCCCTGTGACCCCATCCACGGCAATATCCAAAACTCCCGCCGGCAACCCATAGGCCTGAATCAGCTCCCCCGTCAGCAGATCGAGGGCCACCAGCCCAGGGGCATTGGGGCCAGAGGCATAGACCACCTGCCGCGCCTCATCCACCCGCACCACACTGGGGGCAAACCCCACCGCCGCCTGCCACAAGGGATCCCCGCTGGCCCCATCCAGCAGAGTCACCGCCTGCTCCTCCAACAGCCCAACCGCGACCCAGCCCCGATCCGGTACCCCATCGATGCGATCGGCAGAGCTGCGCAAGGGCAAAAGCCAATCCCCCTCTGTCCTCAGGCCGTTCCCGTCCGTCGAAAAGTTCTCCACCGCAGAGGAGGAGCCTGCTGCCGGCAAAGGGATCCCTTGCCCCAGCACGGGGGATCCCAGCCCCAGCACGCTGCTCAGCACAACCAGCCATTGCCACCGCATGACCTTCCTCACTCCACAGCCGCGCCTGCTTTGACTCAGGAGATCCTTGCCCAACCAGCATAGCCAACCCGACCGTCCCCTCGGTGCCGGAAAGCCCAAACCCATTTTTTGACAGGCTGCCCAGACGAACATAGAATGGATATTCGCTGGTTTTGTCAGGATCAACCATGAAGGTACGGCCTTCCGTCCGTCGGATCTGCGAAAAATGCCGGGTCATCCGCCGCCACGGTCGGGTGATGGTCATTTGTTCTTCCAACCCCAAGCACAAGCAGCGGCAGGGCTAGAGGGTCGATGGTGGGTGGGTTCAGCCTGCAACGGGAGACAGAGGCAAAGGCTTCCGACACAACCGAGCAAAACGTTGGCTAGACCTCTCGGTGAGCATGGATCCCAAGACCGGCATCTCTACAGCAACATTTCTCTGAATGAGGATCCCATCTCAGGCAGGCAACTCAATCCTTACTGGGCAAGTGTGTTCGAGTTGGTTTGATTTGATAAGGTACCCCTGACTATGGCACGGATTGCGGGAGTTGACATCCCCCGAGAAAAGCGAGTGGAGATTGCCCTCACCTACATTTACGGCATTGGGCTAACCCGCTCCCGCCAGATTTTGGCGAAGACCGGTATCAATCCGGATACTCGTACCCGCGACCTCACCGACGCTGAGGTGGCCGCCCTACGGACGGTGGTGGAGGGCGAATACCAGGTAGAAGGGGATCTGCGCCGCCAGGAGGCGATGAACATCAAGCGGCTGATCGACATCGGCACCTATCGAGGTCGTCGCCATCGCCTGGGTCTGCCCGTGCGTGGTCAGCGCACCCGCACCAACGCCCGCACCCGCAAGGGGGTCAGGAAAACGGTGGCCGGCAAGAAGAAAGCTCCTGCCAAGAAGTAGTCGCTCGGCTTTGCGCGGAAGGCAAAACTCTTCCACCATCCCGAATCCCAACCCCAAACAGTCGATTGCAAGGACACCTGGATCATGGCTCGGCAGCAACGGCGCGGACGTAAAGTCAAAAAGAACATCCCCAATGGGGTGGCCTACATTCAGTCCACCTTCAACAACACCATCGTCACCATCACGGATCCCAACGGCGATGTGGTGTCTTGGGCCTCGGCAGGTTCTACGGGCTTCAAAGGGGCCAAAAAGGGCACTCCCTTCGCCGCCCAAATGGCAGCAGAAAGTGCGGCGCGTCAAGCCATGGAGAACGGCATGCGCCAGATCGAAGTGATGGTGAGCGGGCCGGGAGCCGGTCGGGAAACCGCCATTCGCGCTCTACAGGCAACGGGCCTGGAAATTACTCTGATTCGAGATATTACCCCCATTCCCCACAACGGTTGCCGTCCTCCCAAGCGGCGGCGTGTCTGAAGGATCCCGCGTTGAGGGCTGGTCGAGCGTCTGTAGGGGGTTTTCTCCAGAGCTACGCCATGCCCCAGCGAAGGTCTGCCCAAGCGTGAGATGACCTCGAAGTTTCATCAGTTCTCCAAACGGATATCGAGCCAGACGGACGGGGCCACTATGATGATTCAAACCAGCCGAACCCTCCTCCACTCTCTCGGCAGCAAAGCGAGCTCAAGCGCTGTTGCTTACCAGACCGAGTGTGTTGAATCTCATCGGGATGATAACGGCGTTCACTACGGCAAATTTGCTCTGGGGCCACTGGAGCGCGGCCAAGGGATCACGGTGGGCAACGCTTTGCGGCGGGTGTTGCTCTCCAATCTAGAAGGGACGGCGGTGACCGCTGTACGCATTGCCGGGGTGAGCCACGAGTTTTCCACGGTGCCGGGGGTGCGGGAAGACGTGATGGAGATCCTTCTGAACATGAAGGAGTTGGTGCTGCGCTCCACCGCTCCCGATACTCAGGTGGGCCGTTTGGTGGCTCAGGGGCCAGGGGAAGTCACCGCCGAGAAGCTGCAATTGCCCAGCGACGTGGAGGTGATCAACCCCCGTCACCACATTGCCACCCTGGCGGAAGGGGCAATTTTGGAAATGGAGTTCATGATTGGCCGAGGACATGGCTACCGCGCCGTCGATTACTCTGACAGCAAGGCGATGGCAATCGATTTTCTGCAGATCGACTCTGTCTTCATGCCGGTGCGCAAGGTGAACTACGCCGTGGAAGCAGCCCGGGTCGGCCAATCTTTGGAAAAAGATCGGCTAATATTGGAAGTCTGGACCAACGGCAGCCTCACCCCGCAAGAGGCCCTCAGCCAAGCCGCCCGCATTTTGGTGGGCTTGTTCTCGCCGCTGCAGGAGGTCAGCTTCGATACCCCTGTGCCGCCCCAGCCAGCCGAGGACAACCAGAAAAACCAGATCCCCATCGAGGAGCTGCAGCTATCGGTGCGGGCCTACAACTGCCTGAAGCGAGCTCAGATCAACACGGTGGCCGATCTGCTGGTCTACACCGAGGAAGATCTGCTGGAGATCAAAAACTTTGGCCAGAAATCTGCCGAAGAGGTGGTGCAGGCCTTGAAAAACCGCTTTGGTCTGACGCTGCCCCGCACCCGCGAAAAGGGCAAGGCGTAGGGTTCAGGTTCCGTCCAAAGTATCGGCACCGCCGGCACGACCGCGTCAAAACCCAAGGATCCCCGAAGACTGTAGGACAAAAGGCAGAGGTTACCATGCGCCACCGCCGTCGTACCCCCCACCTCAACAAGCCCGCCGACCAGCGCAAGGCCCTGATGCGGGCGCTGACCACGGCTCTCCTGCGGGAAGGGCGGATCACCACCACCAAAGCCCGCGCCAAAGCCATTCGGGCCACCACTGAGAAGATGATTACCCTGGCCAAAGAGGGATCCCTGGCGGCGCGGCGACAGGCGCTGGCCTATATCTACGACAAGGATTTGGTGCGCTCCCTGTTCGAGCAGGCTCCTGAGCGCTACCGGGATCGGGCCGGTGGCTACACCCGCATCCTGCGCACCGTGCATCGGCGGGGCGATGGAGCAGAAATGGCGGTTATCGAGCTGGTGTAGCAGGAAGGGATCCATGCCGTACCGTCGCATTGCCCTGAGAATTCAGTACCTCGGCAGCGGGTTCTGTGGCTGGCAGCGCCAGGCGTCCCGCCGTACCGTGCAGGGGGTACTGGAGGAGGCAATTGCGTCGCGGGCGGGACATCCGGTGACCCTCTATGGGGCAGGCCGCACCGATACGGGGGTTCATGCTGCAGGCCAGGTGGCCCACTTCGACACCACCTCCGGCATTCCTGCGGCGGAGTGGTCGCGGGTGCTGAACGACTGTCTGCCGGAAGATGTGGTGGTACTGGCTTCCGCCCAGGTGCCTGGCTCCTGGCATGCCCGCTTTTCGGCTCGCTGGCGCCGTTACCGCTACCTCATTCTGAATCGGGAGCGACCGGATGTGTTCTGGCGCCTCTTTAGTTGGCAGGTGCGGTGGCCTTTGCAGGTGGAGCCGATGGCGGAAGCCCTGAACTCCCTGCTGGGAGAGCACAGCTTGGAAGCCTTTCGGCGGCGCGGATCCGATCGCCCCCACTCGCGGGTACAGGTGCAGGAGGTGCTCTGCCAGCGGCTGGGGGACTTGATCAGCATCGAGGTGCAGGCCAG
>NZ_JANSIG010000009.1:45117-52756 GCF_047461975.1 Synechococcus sp. R55.3
CCCCACTCGCGGGTACAGGTGCAGGAGGTGCTCTGCCAGCGGCTGGGGGACTTGATCAGCATCGAGGTGCAGGCCAGCGGCTTTCTCTACCGGATGATGCGGCTTTTGGTGGGATCCCTAGAGGTGGTGGGCCGAGGCGAGCTCAGCCCAGCCCAATTTGTCCACCTGTGGCAACACAACGACTGGAGCCAGATGCGCACCCGCTACAGCGCTCCCCCGCAAGGGCTGTGCCTGACGGATGTGGGCTATGCTGCGGATCCCTTCGGTCAACAGTTCGCCCACTCGCTGCCCTTTTGGGCCTTGCCCACAGAGCCTCCCTCCGCCCTCCGGTCGCCGGCTGCGTTGGCCCATTCCTGCGGTTGATCTGGGCGATCTCCAAGCTTGTCCTGATATGTTTCCTTGCCTGCCATGAACAAAACTCCCCTTCCCAACCCCGAAACTCTGGCGCCCCGCTGGTATCTGGTGGATGCTGCCAATCAGCGCCTGGGCCGCTTGGCCGCCGCTGTGGCCACCCTCTTGCGGGGTAAGCACAAACCGGACTTCACCCCTCACCTGGATACGGGGGACTATGTAATTGTGATCAACGCTGAGAAAGTGGTGGTCACTGGCAAAAAGCGCACCCAAAAGCTCTACCGCCGCCACTCTGGCCGTCCCGGCGGCATGAAAGTAGAAACCTTTGCCCAACTGCAGGCGCGCCTGCCGGAGCGGGTGGTGGAAAAAGCGGTCAAGGGAATGTTGCCCCACACCCGTTTGGGCCGGCGGCAATTCACCAAGCTAAAAGTTTATGTCGGGCCGAGCCACCCTCATGAGGCCCAGCAGCCCCAAGTTTATCCGCTCAACACGATCCCAGGAGCCAAAGCATGACTCAAGCGAGCAGCCAACGAGCCGTTTATTGGGGAACGGGACGCCGCAAAACCGCCGTTGCCCGCGTGCGTTTGGTGCCCGGCACGGGCAAAATCATCATCAACGACAGGCCGGGAGACCAGTATCTGCAGTATCAAGAAGCCCTGCTGGCCAGTGTGAAGGGGCCGCTGGAGATCCTTGGTCTGGAAAACTCCTACGACATCTTGGTGCGAGCCCATGGCGGCGGCGTTCACGGCCAGGCGGATGCGATCAAGCTGGGGGTGGCGCGCGCCCTCTGTGAGGTGGATCCGGCCAATCGCGGCCCCTTGAAAGTCGAGGGTTATCTGAAACGGGATCCGCGCGCCGTGGAGCGGAAGAAATACGGCCTGCGTAAGGCCCGCAAGGCTCCCCAGTACTCGAAACGCTAGGGATCCCTGCCATTGCTTTTCAGAGGAAGATGTTGATAGACAAGGGTATAGAGACAGGCCCAGAGGAGGAGAGGGTTATGCCCAAGAAAGGATTGCACCCGCAGTGGTATCCAGAAGCCAAAGTCATCTGCAATGGCGAAGTGGTGATGACGGTGGGATCCACCAAGCCGGAGCTCAGGGTGGATGTTTGGTCGGGCAACCATCCCTTTTTCACCGGCAGCCAAAAGATCATCGATAGCGAAGGCCGGGTGGAGAAGTTCATGCGCAAATACGGCATGGGAGGTGGCAAAAAGGCCAAGTAGAGGTTCCCCCCTCCGGGTGTGGGCAACGCTTGGATCCCTGGGTATTGCGAATCTATGGCTTCTGCTCAACTGATCGACCAGCTTAAGAATGTTGAAGCCACCTTTCAGGAGCTGACGGTGCGCTTGGCCGATCCGGACGTGGCCACGGATCCAGCTGAGCTGCAGCGGATTGCCAAGGCCCGCTCCTCCTTGGAGGCCACCGTCGAGGCTTTTCACGACTGGCAAAAGCTGAATCGCGATCTGCAACAGACGGAAGAACTTTTGCGGGAATCGGCCTCCGACCCGGAGCTGGAGGCGATGGCAAGAGCGGAACTTGAGCAACTGCGGGCCCGCCAAGAACAACTGGAGGAAAAGCTCACCCTGCTGCTGCTGCCCCGGGATCCCAACGACGACAAGAACATTATGTTGGAGATTCGCGCTGGCACCGGTGGGGAGGAGGCGGCGCTGTGGGCGGCGGATCTGGCCCGCATGTACACCCGCTACGCCGAAAAGCTGGGCTGGTCGGTGCGTCTGGCGAGCCTCTCGGAAGGAGAGCTGGGGGGCTACAAAGAGGCGATCCTGGAGATTCAAGGGGATCAGGTGTACAGCAAGCTCAAGTTTGAAGCCGGCGTGCATCGGGTGCAGCGGGTGCCTGTTACAGAAGCGCAAGGGCGTGTCCACACCTCGACGGCAACGGTGGCGGTGATGCCGGAAGTGGATGAAGTGGAGGTGGTGATCGACCCGAAAGACATCGAAATCAAAACGGCACGCTCCGGGGGGGCAGGCGGCCAAAACGTCAACAAGGTGGAGACGGCAGTGGATCTCATTCACAAGCCGACCGGGATCCGGGTGTTTTGTACCGAGGAGCGTTCCCAACTGCAGAACCGCCAGCGGGCAATGCAGATTTTGCGGGCCAAACTCTACGAGATGAAGCTGCGGGAGCAGCAGGCCTCCATCAGCTCTGCCCGGCGCATGCAGGTGGGAACGGGATCCCGCTCGGAAAAAATTCGCACTTACAACTACAAAGAAAACCGGGTCACCGACCACCGCCTTAACCAAAATTTCCCGCTGCAGCCCATTTTGGATGGGGAGCTGGACGACCTGATCCAAGCCTGCATTGGCCTTTACCAGAGAGAGCTGCTGGCGGAGTTGTCCTAGGCTGGCTTTGGCCGGATGGATCCCTTCCTGAGAACCTTTCTTCTGCCAAGCTGGCGATAGAATGAATACTCACGTCGAGAACCCAGACTCCCCATGCTGGCCGAATACCGCCAACACGCCGCTGCCCGCGAGGCCCAAGGGATCCCGCCGCTGCCCCTGAATGCAGCCCAGACCAGCCAGTTGTGCGAGCTCCTGAAGGCCCCGCCTGCTGGCGAAGAAGCCTTTTTGTTGCACCTCTTAACAGAGCGCGTCCCGCCGGGGGTCGATGAAGCAGCCTACGTGAAAGCGGGCTTTTTGGCGGCGGTAGCCAAGGAGGAGGTTGCATCGCCGTTGATCACTCCTGTGCGGGCGGTAGAGCTGCTGGGCACTATGCTGGGGGGCTACAACGTTCAGGTTTTGCTGGAGCTGTTGCAGGATGCGCGGCATGAGATCGCAGCGGCAGCAGCCCGTGCCCTCAGCCACACGCTGCTGATCTTCGATGCCTTTCACGACGTGCTGGAGCTGAGCCAATCCGGCAATGCCTATGCCCAGCAGGTGCTCCGGTCTTGGGCCAATGGCGAATGGTTTACCGCCAAAGCTCCCCTGGCCGCAGCAATCACTGTAACAGTGTTCAAGGTTGCCGGCGAGATCAACACCGATGACCTTTCCCCCGCCGCCCACGCCACCACCCGCCCGGATATCCCCCTCCACGCCCAAGCCATGCTGGAGTCCCGCGCTCCAGGATCCCTGGTTACCATTGCCGAGCTGAAGCGCCGCGGCCATCCCGTTGCCTTTGTGGGGGATGTGGTGGGCACCGGCTCCTCCCGCAAATCCGCCCTCAACTCGCTGCTCTGGCACATCGGCCACGACATTCCCCATGTGCCCAACAAGCGGGCTGGGGGGGTGATCCTGGGGGGCACCATTGCGCCCATCTTCTTCAACACCGCCGAAGATGCCGGGGCCTTGCCCATCCAGTGCGATGTCTCCCGCCTGGAAACCGGCATGGTGGTTACCATTTGCCCCTACGAAGGTGTGATCCGCTCTGAGGCCGGCCAGGTTCTCTCCACCTTTTCCCTGCGGCCCGTGACCCTCCCCGACGAAGTGCGGGCGGGGGGACGTATTCCCCTGTTGATTGGCCGTGCCCTCACCGACAAAGCCCGCCAAGCCTTGGGTTTGCCTCCCTCGACCTTGTTTATCCGCCCCACTCCACCGGCAGACACCGGCAAAGGCTATACCCTAGCGCAAAAAATCGTGGGCAAAGCCTGTGGGCTGCCAGGCGTGCGCCCGGGCACCAGTTGTGAGCCCCTCATTACCACGGTGGGATCCCAGGACACCACCGGCCCCATGACCCGCGATGAGCTGAAGGAGCTGGCCTGTCTGGGCTTCAACGCCGACCTAGTGCTGCAGAGCTTCTGCCACACCGCCGCCTATCCCAAGCCGGTGGACATCCAGATCCACAAAGAGCTGCCCGACTTTTTCGCTTCCCGCGGGGGCGTTGTCCTGCGTCCCGGCGATGGCATTATCCACTCCTGGCTCAACCGCATGCTCCTGCCGGATACCGTCGGCACCGGGGGCGACTCCCACACCCGCTTCCCCTTGGGGATCTCCTTCCCGGCGGGATCCGGTCTGGTGGCCTTTGCCGCCACCATGGGGGTGATGCCCTTGGACATGCCGGAATCGGTGCTGGTGCGCTTTAAGGGGGAACTGCAGCCGGGGATCACCCTGCGGGACATTGTCCATGCCATCCCCTACGTGGCCATTCAGAGGGGGCTGCTCACCGTTGAGAAAAAAGGCAAGAAAAACGTCTTTGCCGGGCGCATCATGGAGATCGAGGGCCTGCCGCATCTGAAGGTGGAGCAAGCTTTTGAGTTTACCGATGCCTCGGCAGAGCGCAACTGTGCCGGCTGTACCATCAAGCTGAGCATCGAGACGGTCTCAGAATATCTGCGCTCCAACGTGGTGCTGCTGAAGAACATGATCGCCCGCGGCTATCAGGATGCGAGAACCTTGCTGCGGCGCATCGCCAAAATGGAAGCATGGCTGGCCAACCCCAGCCTGATGGAAGCGGATCCCGACGCCGAATACGCCGAAGTCATCGAAATTGACCTCAGCACCATCACCGAGCCGATCGTCTGTGCCCCCAACGATCCCGACAAGGTGATGACCCTGAGCGAGGTCTATGCCCAACACGAAGCAGGCAATCCAGACACCCCCATCAAAATCGACGAGGTGTTCATCGGCTCCTGCATGACCAACATCGGCCACTACCGCGCCGCCGCTAAGGTTCTAGAAGGCCAAGGGCGGGCCAAGGTGCGCCAATTCTGGATCTGTCCACCCACCCGCATGGACGAAGCGCAACTGCGCTCGGAAGGCGTGTACGGCACCTTTGCTGCCGCAGGGGCCAGAACAGAAATGCCGGGATGCAGCCTGTGTATGGGCAACCAAGCCCGCGTGGAAGATGGGGCCACCGTCATGTCCACCTCCACCCGCAACTTCAACAACCGCATGGGCAAAGACGCGCGGGTTTACCTGGGATCCGCCGAGCTGGCCGCCGCCTGCGCCCTTTTGGGCCGGATCCCCACCCCTGAGGAGTACCGAGAGATCGTCTCCACCAAGATCCAGCCCTTTGCCGGCGAGCTGTACCGCTACCTCAACTTCCACGAGATCCCTGGCTTTGAGGACGAAGGACGGGTCATCCCGCGGCAGCACGTGGAGGAGCTGTCCAGGAGCCGTTCTTGAGCGAGAATAGGGGCTAGCTGCCCTGATAGCATGGCAGGGATCGCCCCATTGCCCTGGAGAAAGCTCAATGGCCCTGAATCCAAAGAGGATCCGCCGCATCCACCGCACCCTTGCCCCCATTCTGGCCCTGCCGTTGGTGGTGACGGTGCTGACGGGATCCCTCTATCAAATTGCCCGCCTTAACGAAAACTTCGACTACTACTGGCTGATCCAAATCCACAAAGGGCAGTGGGGCCCCCTCGATCTGCAAGCGGTTTACCCCTTCTTAAACGGACTGGGGCTGCTGGTGATGGTGGCAACCGGCCTCAGTATGTGGTTACCAACAAAACCCCATCGCCGCCCCAAACATACGGAGTCCTAGAGGGTTTTGGATAGATAAACCTGTAGGGTAAATACCTAAGAAACATTCCAGAAAACCCTACATTTCCCGGAACGGATTTGACTACACTAGAAGCATAGAGGTTTTGCTTGCACCTCTAAAGTTGAGCCCCAAAAGCTAAGCTCCAAACTCGAACTGGAAGTCAAAAAAGCAAAGTAATAGAGGAGGAGGATGCTCTATGGCTCTTGTCCGCTGGGATCCATTTCGTGAAATTGACGAAATTCAACGGGAAATGAACCGGATGTTCGACCGGTTGATCCCTCGCACCACCGAAGCTGACGGCTTCGCCTTCATGCCGGCAGTGGAGATGCACGATGATCCCGAAACCATTACCCTGAAGCTGGAGCTGCCCGGCTTGAACCCCAACGACTTGGATATCCAAGCCACAGCCGAAGCGGTCTCCATCACTGGGGAACGGCGATTTGAGAAGCGCTCTGAAGACAAAGGGGTAACCCGGACTGAATTCCGTTATGGGCGCTTCCAACGGGTGATCCCACTGCCGAACCGGATCAAACACGATCAGGTGAAAGCCGAATACAAAGATGGGATCCTCACCCTCACCTTGCCCAAGGCAGACTCTGAAAAAGCCCAAGTGGTCAAAGTGAGCGTTGTCTCCTGATGGGCGTAGCTGAAGCTGCTCTGAGGTTAGGCAATTTTCCATGAGGAAAAAAGATCCCATAGGGGTAGGCTCATCGCCTACCCTTTTTTAGTCCTTTTTTGCGTTTTGGTTTTTCAGCTTGCGCTCATTTCAAGCAGGAATAAATCGGGTTCGCTGCAGGGATCCCCAGCTCTCCCTACCGAACTCAACTCAACTCGATTTGACTTTTGCCCGCCGCTTTGGATAGGGTTTGAGTGCGCAACGGAGCCAAGGTTGAGAGCATGGCCAGCGTTACCTACGAACACGTTACCAAGCGCTACAGAGACACCACCGCCGTCCATGACCTGAACATCACCGTCGAAGACGGGGAATTTCTCGTCTTTGTCGGCCCCTCCGGCTGCGGCAAAACCACCTCCCTGCGCATGCTGGCCGGCTTGGAAGAAGTGAGCGCCGGATCCATCTACATTGGCGATCGACGGGTGAACGATGTCCCCCCCAAGGATCGGGATATCGCCATGGTCTTCCAATCCTACGCCCTCTACCCCCACATGACCGTGGCCGAAAATATGGCCTTTGGCCTCAAGCTGCGCGGCCTGCCACGGGCGGAGATCGAAAGCCGGGTTAGAGGGGTGGCCAAGCGCCTTGGGATCGAGCACTTGCTCAACCGCAAGCCCAAGGAACTTTCGGGTGGGCAACGGCAGCGGGTTGCCGTCGGGCGGGCCATCGTGCGCAATCCGGCGGTGTTTTTGATGGATGAGCCCCTCTCCAACTTGGATGCCAAGCTGCGGGTACAGGCGCGGGCCGAGATTAGCAAGTTGCACATGCAACTGGGCACCACCTTTATCTACGTTACCCACGACCAGGTGGAGGCCATGACCATGGGCAACCGCATCGCCGTCATGAAGGATGGCCGCCTGCAGCAGGTGGATACCCCCCACACCCTCTACACCCGCCCTGCCAACCTGTTTGTGGCCGGGTTCATCGGCAGCCCCGCCATGAATTTCTTCCAGGCCAAGCTGCGGGAGCAGGAGGGCACCCTCTGGATCGATACCGGCGCCTTCCGCGTGGCCATCCCGCCCCACCAGGCAGAGCCCTATTGGCAATACGTCGGCAAGTCGGTCATCTTCGGCATCCGCCCGGAAAACATCCACGATCCCCACTACCAACCCCCAGGGATCCAACCTGCCCCGGTGCGGGCTAAGGTCTCGGTAACGGAGCTGGTGGGCCATGAAGT